>PWMO01000386.1 GCA_003558175.1 Spirochaetaceae bacterium | reverse complement strand
CAGCACCTCTGGGCGGTGTCCACCCGCCACCGGCACCACCCCGAACACGCAATCTGCAAGCCACCGACTCCAGCAGCGTCTAAATTGCAAGCCGCTGCATGCCGCACTGCGCCGTCTCCAGCTGCGGCCGATGGGAAAACCTGTCGTCGGCGCAGTACCGGCGTTTGCCACCCTGCAACGCAAATATCTGCCTTACAATCTTTTATACCCGGCTAACGACTGACGGACCGCATATCCTGCCGATGGGCCCCGTATCCGTCTAGTTGGAGCGTAAATTGCTAAGTACTCTCCGGAGATTGCATGCATACATCAAGAAATCGGGATCTCTCATTGAGACGAACGACAGCGTCGGGTTCCGCCGGCCTGGCGGTCACTGCGCTGCCGGCGATACTTGCGGCGGTATGCCTGCTCACCGGCTGTGCAACCCAAACGCCGGCGGGAATGCAGCACAGCCCCGGCATGTTACAGTGGCTCTTGCCGTTGGTTGCCGGGTTGCTGCTTGCCTCGCTTATCTCTCATGCCGGCCTCGTTGCGTCGCGCCGATCACGGGTCGACCTTGCGTATATGGCGTACGCCGCGGCCGCTGTGACCGCGACGGCACTGCTGATAACGTCTATGCGGGGGCCAACGGGTACGGCGCCGGCCGGCTGGACCATCACGCGCGGTTTGCCGGGCCTGTATCTGTTCTATGCGTGGGTCATGCTGGAGCAGCCTGAAGCCCGACGCTCACCGCCGATCGCGTACGGTGTGATCTGGGTGCTGTACGGCCTGACGGTGGCGGCGGCACTTATGGCGCACGCCACTGCCGACGCGCTGCTGCTGCTATCGGCCAACCGCATTACGCTGTTGCTGGCGGCGGCGGTCTTCGCGCTCGTGCCCGCGCGTGGGATCGTGGTACGCGTAGCCGGCCTGCGTTTGCCTGCGGCGGTGCTTCTCACCCATATGCTTCTGTTGATCCTGGCTCCGGCGTTCGTGCTGCTGGGCTCTGGTTTGCTGCCACTGCGTCCGTGGCACACAATTGTACCGCCGCTCCTTATCGGGCTCGAGGCACTTCTCACCCTGCCGACATTTCAGCGCCGGATCGTTGCCGCCGAGCGATTTCGGAGCGAGCGGGAGCTGATGGACCGGCTACGGTTCGAGCAACGATTACGCGCGGAGCTGGAACAAGAGACTCGTCACGTGATGCTTGATTCGGTCAGCCGAGAGACCAGAACGCTCCTCAACAGCATCCTTGGCTTTGCCGCACTGCTGGGTGACACCCCGCTGTCACCGGGCCAACAACGCCACCTCGACGGCATTCACTGCGCAGCCAACTCACTTACCAACGTACTGATCGTGGCGCCAGACACATGCGAGGATGGAGATGGCGGTGAACTCATCGGCGCGACTTCACCAGAAGCCGAGCAGTGTCGCGTCAAACAGGACCGGGACTCCCAAATCCGAATCTCCCCGGAGGAGTGGGTTCCGCAGCAGGCTTCCGCGACAGCAAATCCACCCTCGCTGCTCCTGCAGCCGGCGCTGAGGGTACCCCGGGGAACCACCGTGAAGGGCACCGCCGAACTGAAGGTGTTGGTTGTGGATGACTTCGAGATGAACCGCGAGATGCTACACGCCATGCTGCGGCTCTATCTGCCTTTCAGCAGCTTCCGCGATGCACGTGACGGAATTGAAGCGGTTGAAGCGTACAAAGAGTTTCAGCCGGATCTGGTGTTGATGGACGTCCGGATGCCGCGGCTCGACGGACGCAATGCGAGCCGCAAGATCCGCGAGGTTGAGTCGCAGTCGCAGCGGCATACCGTGATTGTCGGGCTGAGCGCAGGCGTCTCCGTCGGCGAGACCGAACGCTGCCGCACGGCGGGCATGGACGCGGTGCTCGGCAAACCGATAGACACCGAAGCGCTGGGCACGGTGCTGGACCGCCTGCTCGAGACTGGACTGCTGCAGCTGTAGTTCCCGGCTCCATCACAGCTGCCGCCCATCACAGCTGCCGCCCATCACAGCCGGCGAGCGGCAACGGCGCTCGGCTCGGCTGGAGTCAGCCACCGTTTCGCCTCGGCTCAGCCGAGGTACTGCTCATCAAACCACATCGCGAGTTCGTTGGCAATCTTTGTGCGAGCGGCTTGCAGCTTCTGCTCGATCTCCTCCACGGAGCAACCGGTCTTTTTCGCGATGTAGGATACGTTGCGAGCCCGGCCGAAGTAATAGAGCGTAATCGCACGTTCTTCCTGGTCCATCCTGGCGGCGGCCCGCAGCACGCTCTGCTTGATGTGTTTTGCCTGCAGCCGCTCAGGGTCCCAGTGCGGCATTGAGCCGGCACTGCCGTCCGCATCAGTGGCCGACCGGTCGCTTGACGACGACTGTTGCATCGTCTGCCGGCGCTCTTGGCCGCTCCAACGGCTGTTCTCAGTCATCCGTTTATACAGTCCCGTGTACTGCCCCTGGCTGCATGATTGATTTGAACGGCCTGAATAGTTGCGCATCTGTTTGCCCCCGTCGCTGTACCGAACGAAGCCGGCCTTCAGCGTTCATTGATTCGTTTTGTGTCATTGCCTGCAATGGTGCAATTAGCATACCAACAGACTGAATGCGGGTGACGAGATACACACATAGCCCGGCAACGGGTAGGCTGCGAAGCTACGCAGCGCGAACGCGACACATTTCCCTTCCTGAAAACAAGATAAACAGACCGTATTCGCGCGGCACCCTTCAGGCCGCAGAAGCGTGAGCGCCGGAGCGCGCACTGCCGCGCTCCGCCAACCCAGCGCACCGCTGCGGGCACGCAGCCGCGGCTT
>PWMO01000495.1 GCA_003558175.1 Spirochaetaceae bacterium | reverse complement strand
GCAGATCGGTTCCACTCGATCAACCACGCTTCCGATGACATCGAGTTCGAAGACGGCCCCGAATTGCTCCAAGAATGGCTCAGCGGTACGACGCTCCCCCGCCGGCCGATAATCCCCGCAATGCGCCCTCCCTTGGCCCCGCCTGTCACGCGCATGCGACAAGAAATTCGATCCCCGTAATCGATGCGCACGGGGTATACTGAACGTGATGGAGGAGCGTCATGGTACAGGTACGAAGAAGTTCGCGGTTGGTCGTGCTCGGGCTTGCGCTTGGGTTTGCGTTTGGTCTCATGGCGCTCTTGCCCGCGCCGTCTGCGTTCGGCCTGGATCTGCCGCCGCAGAACGGAGAGTATGTATCGGCTGAAGCCGCAGAACGCGAGCTCATCGGACGGTGGCGCGTTGTGGCGGGCTACGACACGGAGCAACCCGAGTTTTCTAAGCTGGTTCCGCCGACCGAGACTCCCTGGCTCGAGTTCCGGCCGGACTACAACGGAACGGACGCAACGGGACCCGTGGAGGGCGAGGAGTTCAACTGGGAGATCAGCGAAGCGGATCGCGAACTGTGGCTTTCGATGCACTACCCCGACTACGAAGACACCGTGACCCTCAAGCTGGTCTTCCACAACGGCCGCATGATCGTGATCCGCCCGGACTTTGACCGCTCTTCCGGCAACCCGACCATTAACGCGGTAGTGTACGAGCGGCTTGCCGGGGCTCAGTAGGCTGCCGCGCGGACGACGTACACAGTGCAACTCTTTTCGCCACAAAATCCTTGACACCGCTCCGGGACCGGCTATAGTAAAGGTGAACCAAATCAGAAACACTTGGCGCCGCAGCGTCGGTCGGAGACCGTCAGAGACGGGCATACGTGTCTACGCCGGCCGTTTCAGTGCCGCCTCCGAGGGAGACTTGCGGTCTAATGAAGGTTCTGATAGTAGATGACGACCCGGGCAATTGCGCCTACGTCGAGCGCGTCTTGCGGCAGTATGAGACCCACTCGTTTGTTGACCCGCGCGAGGCGCTCAAGTTTGCACGCCTGAACGACGTCAAGCTGATCGTGACCGACCAGCGAATGCCGCATCTCAGCGGTATTGAGCTGGTACGCCAACTTGCCGCCCACCGCAACGACTTCGCCGCGCTGGTCATATCCGCCTACACCGACAGTGAAGACCTGATTGACGCCGTCAACTCCAACCTCATCTACAAGTACATCGTCAAGCCGTTCGCTCCCGAAGTGCTGCTGCAACACGCACATCGCGCCCTGGAGTACGTTACGCTGCGCGCACAACGGGACCGCCTCGAGCGCGAACTGCGGCAACGCAACCAGACCCTGGCTGCGGAGAACTCACTGCTTAAGGCGGAGGTCGTAGACCCGCTGAGCGGCTTTGTTGGAAATCACCCCACCATTTCACGGCTCAAGGACGCGGCGCGTACCTACGCGCAGTCCGACATACCGGTGCTGATTACCGGAGAAACGGGCACCGGCAAAGAGGTGCTTGCACGCGCGATTCACGCCCTGTCACCGCGCACCACCGGCCCCTTCGTGGCGATCAACTGTGCAGCTCTGCCGGACTACCTTGTAGAGAGCGAGCTCTTCGGCTACGAAGCGGGCGCGTTTACCGGGGCGGCCGGCACCAAGAAAGGTCTGATTCGCAGCGCCGACGGCGGCACCCTCTTTCTCGACGAGGTGGGAGACCTTCCACCGCACGTGCAGCCCAAAATCCTGCGCGTGCTGCAGTTCGGAACCTTCTATCCCATCGGCTCCGATCGAGAGCACCGGGTTGACCTGCGGATCATTTCGGCTACCAATCGCAGCATAGATCTCTCCGACCCTGACGGCGCGCTGCGGCAGGATCTGCTCTACCGCCTGAATACCGCTCATCTGCATATTCCTCCGCTTCGCGAACGCCCTGAAGACGTGCCGCTGATTCTTGCGCGGCTTGCCGAAAGACGCGCTGTGGGACGTTTCGCACTGACTGCCGAAGCCGAAGACCTGCTGCGTGCATACTCGTTCCCGGGAAACGTGCGGGAGCTCGAGAACCTGTTTGAGCGGATGTACCTCAACCTGCAGCTTCACTCGGGTGCAAACGGAGAAGTGCCGGCGGAGATCGTTCAGAGACTGCTCTATCGCCGACGGCGCGACGACGGCTGTGCCGGTGATGAGACCCCCTCGCGCGGCCGAACCCATGCGCACGGTGGCGCCCATCCGCACGGTGGGACCCAGCCGACCCCCGCTGCGATACCCGCTGGTGATTCCGTGCCCGCCACGCTCAGCGACGGCTTCTCGCTGAGTGACGGCTTCTCGCTCAGCGAGCATATAACGTCGGTTGAGCAGCGGCTCATCGCCGAAGCTATCCAGCGCTGCGACGGCAACCTGTCGCGCGCGGCCAGGCTCCTTGGCATCAGTCGCCAGGGGCTCAAGAACAAGATGCTGCGCTATGGCCTGCGGGGATAAGACCAGGTTGACCGATTGGACCGCTCGGTTTCCGTGGTCCATATCCGTCTACGGAGCGCTCATCGTTTTCTGGGTGCTCCGTGCGTTGCTTGCTCCGCTCGCCATACCCAACTGGGTCCCGGTGCAGGCAGGCAGCATGGGAGCGCTCGTCATCACGGCGGTTGGCCTGGTGCTGCAGTTTCGCGGATCGGTGAACAGGCCGCTGCGGGGGTGGACGTCCATCGTTGTGCCGCTCTTCCTCGGGTATCTGGTAGTCGAGGCAGCGCTGTTTCTGCCGCTGGTCCATCAGCCAAACAGCGCGCTGCTGACCGTCTTCATCAGCGGGTCGGTTGCGGCGG
>PWMO01000105.1 GCA_003558175.1 Spirochaetaceae bacterium | reverse complement strand
GATCTTCCACGAGAAGACGCACTCAACCATCTGGCTACGCAACCAGGTGCAGTTCAATGAAGAGCTGGCAACGTTTGTCGAGCATCAGGCTGCGCTGCTCTATCTGCAACAGCGCTACGGAGAAGACTCAGCAGAGTACCGGACCGCAATTGCCGCCTACCATGACCGCGCGCGCTTCCGCGCCGTCGTCAACTCGTTACGAGATGAACTGGAACAGCTGTACCGTTTGGACATGCCGCCGACGGAGATGTTCGAGGCAAAGATCAGCCGCATTGAGCAGTTCCGTTACGACTTTGTGCTGAATTACGACAACCTGTTTGCTACCCAGACCTATCGCAACTTTGCGCAGGCTCCAATCAACAACGCGCTGCTCGACCTGTACACCACCTACAGTGGCGAGATCGGGCTGCTATACGAGCTCTTTGACGCAGCCGGGAGCGATCTTCCGGCCACAATCGCGCTGCTGCATCGGGTGCGTGCGCGCCTGGACGACCCGCGCGCCTATATCCGTGAGGTTCTCATCCCCGAGCTTCTGCTTTCGGTCGAGGGCCCGGATGGCGAGAGAGTGCTGGATGTCGCGCCGCTCAATGGGCTGGACGCGGGCATCAATGGAAGTCACGGCTAGGCATGACCGCCGGGGTCTCCGGCAACGCGGGAATCCAGCACGAACGCAGCACCAGGTGCAGAACACCGGACTGAACCTGCACCGTCCCACTGACACCGAGAATCTGCCGCGTCAGTAATAGTACGCGGTTGGCGCGAAAATAGTGTTTCCATACGATCACGTTGAGAAACCCGGTTTCGTCTTCCATGGTCATGAAGAGAGTTCCGCCCGCGGTGCCGGGCCGTTGGCGGCAGATCACCATTCCGGCAAATGAGGCCGAGCTGCCCGAAGCGTACTGCTGCAGCTCGGCGGCCGACGGCAGCGATTGCTCGCGCAGCAGAGAGCGGTACGGTGCCATGGGGTGCCCGTCAACGCTGTGGCGGGTTGCCTGGTAATTCCAGCGTATCAGCTCGGCCTCGTTCAGTGGCCGAAATCCGGGAGCCGGCTGCTCGCCAGGCATACCTTCCAGCGCAAAGTCTTCGCGCCGGGTTTCCGGGCTGCCTCGGTTGTTGCCGTTGCTGCGGTTGTTGAGGTTGGAGCGTTTGCTGCGATTGCCTCGGCCGTTATGATCGCGGCCGCCTGGGCGACGGCGGGAGCGTTTCTGGATGACGTCCCACAGGGCATCCCGCCGCGCACTGCCGAACACCTCGAGCGCGCCGCTGTGTGCCAGAGCGGCCAGGCTTTTTTCATCGAGTCCACTGCGGCGCACAAACTGCGCCACGCTGGTTATCTCCTCACCGGTAATCCCGTCGCCGCTGGTTATCTCTCCGGCGGGACTGCTGCCGGCGGGACTGTCGCCCGCGGCGCCGATTGCCGGAGAGCGTACGGCCGGGCCGCCTGGTGCCGAGACGCCGTCTGAGCCGTCTGACCCGTTTGTGCCCGGACGAGCCGCTGCTGACCGCAGCGCCTGAATCTTCCGCCACGCCTGCTCGGACAGCCCTTTGACGTAGCGCAGCCCCATGCGCAGAGCGCAACGCTCACCCTCCAGCGTGCAGTCCCAATCGCTTTTGAAAACGTCGACCGGCAGCACCGCTACACCGCGCCGCTTGGCGTCTTCTACAATGGTGGCCGGTGAGTAAAAGCCCATCGGCCACGCGTTCAGCAGCGCACAGGCAAAGACGGCGGGGTAGTGCCGCCGCATCCACGCCGTACACCAGGCAATCAGCGCAAAGCTGGCGGCGTGGCTCTCCGGGAACCCGTACTCGCCAAAGCCGCGGATCTGGTCAAACACCGCCTGCGCAAACTCTCGCTCAATGCCCTTGGAGGTCATGCGCTCGATAATGGTGCGACCGTGATTCTCGATAGCGCCGCTTCTGCGCCAGGCGGCCATATCGCGCCGCAGCTGGTCCGCCTCGCCCGGGGTGTAATCGGCCGCGATGACCGCGAGTTTCATGACCTGCTCCTGAAACAGTGGTACACCCAGCGTCTTCTTGAGAACGGGCTCCAGATCAGGGTGAGGGTAGCAGACCTCTTCTTCACCGTTGCGGCGGCGCAGGTAGGGGTGTACCATGCCGCCGCTGATCGGCCCCGGCCGCACAATACTGATCTCGATGACCAGATCGTAGAATGAACGCGGTTGCAGCCGCGGCAGCATCGCCATCTGAGCTCTGCTCTCGACCTGGAATACTCCCACGGTGTCTCCACGCGACACCATGGCGAAGACTTCAGGGTCACTCGCCGGGATCCCGGCCATCGAGAGATCGGCACCGTAGTGCCGCCGCAGCAGCTGAAAACAGTAGTCTAACTGGGTCAGGGCGCCGAGTCCGAGCAGATCCACCTTGAACAGCCCGAGCGCTTCCACGTCATACTTGTCCCACTGGATCACGGTGCGGTTGTCCATTGTTGCGTTTTCAACCGGAACCAGGTCGATCACCGGCTCACTTCCGAGCAAAAACCCGCCGGGATGGATGGAAAGGTGCCTTGGCGTGTCGAGCAGCTCGCGAGCCAGCGCGATCAGGTGTGCATGCATCGGCGTCTGGGGGTCGAGGTTCAGCGCGGTGAAAGCGGCGGCAAAATCGGTAGAGTAGTGCGACAGTATTCGCGCGATGCGGTCAAGCTCGGTGGAGGGCAGGCCAAGCGCCTTTCCCACCTGACGCAGCGCCGACTTTGGCCGATACCGCACTACGTTGGCCACCATTGCCGCTCGTTCGCGACCGTACGTCTGGTACATGTGCTGGATCACCTCTTCACGGCGG
>PWMO01000378.1 GCA_003558175.1 Spirochaetaceae bacterium | reverse complement strand
GGGATGGCCCACGGGGTAGGGGGCGTTATCTTCAGGCCCGGAAGTTGTCGAGAACGAATCCTGGTCAAAAGCGATGGTTGACGCGTCAACAACGCCGTTGGTGCTGAATGCAATTGAGCGCATGATGACGTTTTCCAGCTCGCGTGCGTTGCCCGGCCAGCTGTGTTCCATCAGCAGTGACACCGCATCCGGGGTAAGAGTCATGGGCGGGCCGCCCGAGGGCTGGTGCTTGCTCAGGAAATAGTGCGCCAGCTCCGTGATGTCTTCCGGATGGTCCCGCAGCGGCGGCATGTTGAGCACTACCGTGTTCAGGCGGAAATAGAGATCGGCGCGAAACATGCCGGCGGCGATTGCCTGCTTGATGTCTTTGTTAGTAGCGGAAATGACGCGGATGTCCACCGGAACGGCACGGGTGGTGCCGATGGCCCGCACCTCGCGTTGCTGCAGAACGCGCAGAAACTTGACCTGCATATCGAGTGGAAGCTCGCCGATTTCATCCAGAAAGAGCGTGCCGCCGTCCGCGGCGCGAATGAGGCCCTGGTTTGCATCGAGCGCCCCGGTGAACGCTCCCTTCTTGTGGCCGAACAGCTCACTTTCAATCATCGATTCACGGATGCTGCCGCAGTCGACCACCACAAACGGTCCGTCAGCGCGATCACTGTGGGCGTGGATGGACTGGGCGGTAACCTCTTTGCCGGTGCCGGTTTCTCCGGCGATCATTACGGTCACGTCGGTCTTGGCCACCTGTACGATGGTAGACTTGATCTGGGCAATAGCCGGAGACGATCCCACGAAAGAAGGGAAGCGAAAGGTAGAATCGATACGCCGTCTGAGGCTGTCGGTCTCGCACTCGAGCTCGTAGATCTTCTTCAGCGGCTCAATGCGTGCCTGCAACTGAAACCGTTCGACCGGTTTTTCGAGAAAGTCCGATGCGCCTGCCTTCAGCGCGGCTACGGCGTCGGAGACGGTGCCGTGGCCGGTTATGACGACGATGCTGACTGCCGGCACCGCGCTCTTGATCGTTTCAATTGTCTCAAGCGCATCGTGCCCCGGGATCCGCAGATCGAGCAGCACCAGGCGCACCGAGTTCTCCATAATGGTGGTTACCGCGTTGACCGGGGTCTGCGCAATGTAGACGTGGTCGACCATCGAGCGCATGAGCCTGCGATAGGCTTCAAGCATCTCGGGTTCATCGTCAATACAGAGTACCGCAAATCCGTCTTGTTTCTTCATTCCGTTTATCACGATCTTATACCCGTCCCTGTGGAATTGCAACTTCTCCATTTGCGGCGGCCGACAAAGAACGCCCAATGGCGATACGCTGCCGCTCACCGTTGCTCTGCCACCATACTTGCAAAAGGCGTGCCATAACTGGCTTCCTGGTGCGCCTATTTTGGGTAAAAGATTGATTGGAAAGAACTTAAGTCCTCTCCTGAAGGTCAACTCCGGTCGGAATTTCGGCCGTCTGGTCACCCTCCGACGGCATGACAAAGCAGCCGAATAGCAAAATGCAAGTCGGTAACGCGCCGGCTCCCATTCTGCGCCTTGCGCTCGTCAGGCGCTCAGATCGCCATTGCGCGCGCGTGCCGGCTGTCAATCCGCTCAAGCGGCGCGCATTTGGATAGTTGGCGTCGCCTGCCCCGACACCGGAAGCACGCCGGCACGGGAGCGCCGCGCACCACCTGGACGGATCTTCTTGCTTTCCCTACGCGCCGGCGCAATCCGGTATCCGTCCGGTGTAACGTATTGCACTACCGCTAAATATGGAGTTGCTCACGCCGGTGCTGCGGTTCCGAAGCACGGACGCAACAGAAAATGCAGCGAAAAATCTGGACCGGTACGGTTGTTTGGCACGGCCGTTGCACTATAGCGGGCATGGCTTCGTTGAGGCCACCGCGAACGTGCGTTGCCGTGAAGGGACGAGCGGCGGGGCGGGCAACCGCTCTTACGCACGCTTCGCAAAACATCAGTTGGGTGCACCGAGAGTCACCCAAAAAGGAAGGTTGGATGGCATGAAAGTAAAAAATGTCATACTGGTAAGCTTTCTGCTGCTGGTTCTCCCGGCTGCTATCCTGCTGGCAAGCAGCTATGATGACGAGACAATCAACGTCACCATCACTGTGGAGAAGTATGTAGACATCACGCTGAACGACTCGGTGAGTCTGTCGTTGATCGACACCGAAGACGGCGACGTGCAGACGAACTTCACCATTCTCGCGAACTTCCCGTACGCACTGGAAATCCAGTCGCAGAACCGGGGTCCGCAGGCTGAAGAGTATCTGCCGTTTGCAGTACGAGACGGAGGCACGGAGCGGATCTACTACGACGTACAAGTGCGCACCGGTACTGGCAACGACGCGCCGCGGGCATGGTTCAACGACGTCGGGAATACGAACCCTCTCACAGTGGATGGATCGAACCCGGGGAATACGCAGACTTACAATCTGCTCGTCAAGTCGCAGTTTCAGGACTACGCGGGCGACTTAGAGCTGGCACTTGCCGGTGCGTACGAAGACACACTGACGGTCAGCGTTGTCGAGCAGTAGAAGTGAACCAACGGCCGGCCGCCGCCGCGAAGACGTGCAGTGACGGCTGAGGAATGGAGGACGCCGGATGGTCCTGAGAGACTCCGGCTGCGGACGACGGTGTCGTTCGACTGATCCCAAACCAAAGAAAAATGGGGTGTATCCCCAGGAAAAGAAAGTCCAGGAGAAAAAAAGATGAAGAAAATGAGTTTTGTACTGATGGCACTGGCACTGATTCTGTTTGCAATGCCGGTTATGGCGGGCCCAATCGGCGGGAACACTTCCGAAACGATCCAGGTAAACATCACCGTGGCCAGGTACGCGGCGATCTCGAACGCCGGCACGGTCGATATCACGATCAGCGGCCCGGGTGAAGCTTCCGGCACTGCAGACTTCGACGTTCTGGCGAACTTCGATTACGACATCGATGTTGACACCACCGGACTCGCCGGCGACGCGCAGTTCGATGCTTCGGTTGCAGGCGCCATGCTGCCCGGTAAGACCAGCACCTGGACACTCACGGTCGATGCGAGCGCCGAGGGAAGCGAGGGCGGCCTTGAATACCTGCTCGCCGGTGACTACGAAGGTTCCGTTACCGTCAGCGTCGTGGATGCGATCCAGTAAAACAACGATTCTTGAATCGTCCCGTTTGGGGTGTGTCGTGGGTGGTTCTACGACACACCCGGGTGCTGCTTGACCGCGGCGCTCTGAGGTACCGCCGGTGGGGGCTTCTGGCTCTCATCGGTTTTTTCTGTGTGCGCGGGTGTGCTGCCTGCGGTGGCTGTGGCTATGGCCGACAGGAGCTCGTCACGGCTGAGCGGTTTGTCCAGAACCGGCGGTCGACTCGGCAACGTATCAAACGGCATGACCGTTGCGTCCTGGCCTGTCATCAGCAGCACCGGGAGCTGCGGATACTCTGTATGGAGCCTGCGGCAGAGCTCTATTCCGTCCATGCACGGCATGGCGACGTCGCTGAGAACCAGGTCATAGGCCGCGTCCTGAGCCAGGTGCTCAAGTGCCACACAGCCGTTTGCCGCGCAGGTTGCCGTGATCTTTCGCAGCTTGAGCATGCGGATGAGTGCGTGGCAGTAGCGCGGATCGTCTTCGACAATCAGAATTCTCAGCCGCGCATCATTCGACCCGGACCGGTGCAGGCTCGAGGGTTGGGTCGCTGCGCCGGCAGGAGCGGCTTTGGCCTGTACCCGTGCATCGTCCGCGGGGACGGAGTACGGCACGGAGCTGTTGGATGGATGCAGCGGCAGCAGAAGCCGGAACGTGGTACCGCGCCCCTCTGAGGATTCCAGTGACAGGCCTGCGTCACTGCGCTCCACAAACTGCGCTACCTGGTAGAGTCCCAGTCCGTGTCCGGCACTATGTTGCTTGGTTGAGAAACGCGGCTGAAAAGCGCGGCTCAGTGTGCCTGCCGGCATCCCATCCCCGCTATCGGCAATGGCCACTTCCGCGTAGCGGCCCGGAGTCAGGGAGCCCAGGCTCAGAGGCGGTGATCCGTCCCACTCGGTGGCGCGAACCGTCACTGCCAGTTCACCCCCGTTGGGCATCGCCTCTACAGCATTGACAAACAGATTGAGCAGCGCCGATTGCAGAAAAGTGGGGTTACTGTGCACCACCAGGTGTTGCGGCAATTCAAGCCGCAGCGCGATTGATTCAGGCGCCATGCTCTGAACCACTTGCCACAGGTTCTCGATCAGGCTGTTCACCGCGATTGGCTCCGCAACAACGGGGCGGGTTGCGTCCAGCGAGAGCAGTCCCGCAGCCAGGACGCGTGCGTGCCGGAGCGTATGTTTCATTTCGTCCAGGACGTTGCGCGTCTGGACGGCAACGCCCGGTCCGACCATGGAATCGTAGAGGTACGTAAGGTCTGCCTCGAGAATTCCCAGCAGCTTGCGAGAATCGTGAGCTACGCCCCCGGCCAGATTCCCGATTGTCTGCTGCTGTTCCTGCTGCAACAGCTCGCGGTGCATTCTTTCTCGCTCGCTCTCAAGTTGCTGCAACCGTGCAATGTACTTGTGACTGTCCGCCAGTGAGATATCGGTCTCCTGCTTCATGAGCAGCAGCAGCGCGATGGTTGAAACCACGATCACAACAAACAGTCCAACGTAGGAAACGTAGTTCACCGGCGAATCGGTCAGAATCATGTGCGCCGGTACGACCAGTGAATCCACAACCCGCGCCGCGGCCAGGCCTATTCCGCAGACGTTTGCACCAAGCAGCAGTCGGTGCAGCGTTGTCGGCGCGTGGTTGCCGCTGTACAGGAACAGCGAATTGAGTGAATAGTACAGTGCAAGCGTCACTGCGCCAAGCGTTGTCAATCCAATCAGGCCGCCGCCATAGTTGGCGATCAAGAACGCTGCGCCGTTATACGCAACGAGGGCCGTCAGAACCGCGATGACGGTTCTGCCACGTGATTCCACGCTGCGATGTGCGTAGCGGCGATAGGCCGCTGCCATCAACACGTATCCAGACACGAGAGCCGCGTTCCCGATATGCACGCTCCAGAACGCGGGTATCAGTTCACGCAGCCCAAGCATGAGAAGCCCCAATCCGGTCAGCGCGGTGCCCCCGGCAAAGAGCGTCAGAACCCTCCGCTGCACATCGACAAACCGGTAGATGAGCAGTATCAACCCAACCAGAAAATTGTGAACGCCAAATACTAACAGAACGGTTCGTGCCGAGATGAGTTCGCTGAACATGATGGTGGCCTCTTTTTTACATGAAGTTACTGATTACACGCTCGCTCCCCTGTCCTTACGATTAACGTATCTCACAGTGTAGCGCAAGGGTCCGCGATTGGGCAAGCATGCATTCTGCTTGCTGAGGTGCGAACTGCGGGCCGCAGTCCCGTTTTGCATGTCGGGTGCCGCTACGATACGTGGCGTTCTGATCGTCCGTGGTTTGCCGCGCCGTCTCCGTTGCCATCTCTGAGCCCGCTGCAGCCGGAACAGACGGTTTCAGTGCCAGATCAGGCGCAGAGCGCCGGCTGAACGTGGATATACCGGGTTCGGCAGCGATCAATCGGCGATGCGGGCGGCGATTTTGCAGCTGAATTGGCGTGACAGGGTCAAAATGCAGGCTGCTGGAACGGAAATTGCGAGACAGTATCTGTTGGGTTGTGGTAGAGCCAAATCCGGCGCACGCAGAACAGCAGCGGCGCACTCGTGGCGAGGTAAATCGCAGGGCTCACCCGACTGCAACCGTGGCCTATGGCGCTCCGCGAAGCGGAGCGCCACGTTTCCTGCCTGAGCGGTCTATCAGCCTAGGCCGCTTCAGGCGGGCGTTTTTGCTCCGCGACTGTTGCCGCATTATCCATGACGGCCGTGGGACGCAGTTTGACCCGGCGGTGGTTGACGCGTTCGAGGCGCTCGAGCCATTCTTTGCCGAGGCGCAAGACCGGTACGGTGCATAGACAACGCTACCGGCACGGCTCATGACAAACCGTTGATAGAAAAGAGCGAGGAACCGGCATGATCACCCTGCACGTTGTGTTGCTCTGCACGGCGCTCATATCGACCGCCGGCACGGTGGTTCTGGCAGTCGTCTGGCGCGCTGAGCGTGACCGGGCCCTGCGTGACTGGATGCTGGGCTACGCGTCTCTGGCGCTGGGGGCAGGTCTGCGGCTTGCAGCAGGGCCGCTTCCTGAAGTTGTAGCGGTGGTTGGCGGTAACCTGCTGATCCTGCTCACGCTCGACCTGATCAGGCGCGGGCTGCGTTTTGCAACCGCCGTCTCCGGCGTGCTGCGCGCAACGTTCTCGCTGCGGTACCTGATGCAGGCGGCCGCGGACCGATCCCGTCTCGGAGGGCTAACCGCGGTTGTGCCGCTCCTCGGGTTGCTGCATGTGGGCCACCTGTGACGGCGTGGCGCCCACTTCGGCCTTGAACACCTGGTAGAACGTGCTCTTGCGCGCAAAGCCGTGGCTGCGGGCCAGGCCCTCCACGCTGAACTCGGCAAGTTTTCCGGTTGAGATGTCGTCCAGCAGCGCTGCCAGGCGCACCCGGTTGAGCAGCGATCGAAACGACCTGCCGACGCGTCCGTTTACGGTGCGCGAGAGATAGGTTGTATTGGTGCCAAGGTCTATAGCGACGCGACCAAGGGTCAGGCTCCGGTCGGCGTAGTTTTGCGGCTGCGAAAGGTACGTTACCAGCGCAGCCAGCAGCGGGTCATCGTCGGCCGGGATGGTGGTTGTCAGCTCGCGCGGGTGGTAATCCGATAGCCGTCGGTGCCACGCTTTGATGCGGTCCTGCGCGCGCAGGATATCGTGATCGGGTAGCTCAATCGAAGCACGGGTCTCCCTGGTCGCGGCGCGCTGCTGCGGTTTCTGTTGCTCCGCCTCGGTCTCGATCGTGTGACAAAACAGCGCGTCGCGCAGAGAGCGTTGTAGACTCTCTTCCGAGAGCGGCTTGACCAGATAGTCCGCGGCGCCTGCCTTCAGACAGCGCACGGCATCGGTAGCCTCGTTGGAGGCGGTTGCCATGATGACCGCGGTTTCCGGCCAATGCGCGCGGCAGTCGAGCAGCGCCTGGTAGCCGGTCACCCCGGGCATGCGCAGATCGAGCAGCACCAGGTCGGCGGCGCGCCGGCACATCTGCTCCCTGGCGTCGGGCCAGTTCAAGAAGCCTTGCGCGTCGCTCAGGCCAAACTTCTTCAGCATCAGCCTGGCGGAGCGCAAGACGGGCGCTTCATCGTCTACGATGAAGATGCGCGGCGCAGAGGTAAACGGCGTGTCGTAACACTCCATGCAGCAAGGGCAGCAAGTATCGTGCCGTATGCCGCAGGTGCTGTCAATTTCCGCTCGCTTTATCCTGCAATAAATGGTTATCAGGCAATGCGTTATGCAGGCGTCTTACCGGTTCCGGCCGGGGAAGCGCTGCGCCGGCGGCGGGTTGGCGCCACGCGCGCGGATTGGGTGGCCCAGACGCGCATTCTGCCTGCCGGACGCGCAGAATGCGTGCCGCAGCGTGTCAGTGGCAGTCGGGGAGGGTAACGCGCGCACCAGCGGAGGCCTCGTGTGAGGCGGTCGCAACGATGACGCTGAACGTGTAGGTGCCCGGGTCAAGCTTGAGCCCTCCGGCTCCCAGTTTCAGAGTATCACCGGTTTTCGAGACGCCGTCTGCCGACGGCCCCCCGAGCGACTCGCCCTGCAGAAACCAACGGTACTCATACCATGCGCCGGGACCAGGCTCGGCGGGCTCTACCTCTGCGCGCAACGCCAGAGACCCGTCTGCTGGAGTGAGGTTGAGCGTGACCTCAAATGGTGTGTCGCCCACGGTGTCGTCCGTTATGATGAGCTGCACCCGCTCACGGCACGGCTCTGAACGCACCGCAGCGCCGATCTCGGTCAGAACGTTGCCGCAGGAGGCCACGACCGTTGCCAGAAACGGCAGCAGCGCCAACAGAAGCGGCAGCAGAACCGGACCGCGCAAGCTTTGCATCACCCTCGGCCCCTTACCGCGCCGCGCCCCGGCCGAGCCGCGCGCCCAGCTCGACGGCCGCAAGCGGACCAACGCCGCGTTCTTCCACAATCGCACCGTAGCGTGAGCGCAGAAAGATCGTGGCGCCACGGGTGATCCTGTCTCCGATCTCAACTGCGCCAAAGATCGAGTTTCCGATGAAGCGCCGTTCTGCGATCTCGCAGTCGCCCCAATCGCCGCTGCTCTGGTGCAGCACCGGCCCATAGCCCAGCTGCAGCAGCGCGTAGAGCGCGTCCCAGCTGCCGAGTCGGTAGGAGGGTGCGATATGCAGCGCGAGGCTGAAGAGCGAGGTGCCGGTCACGGTGGTTTCGTGAACCAGGGCAAATGCGTCGAGCGAGAGCCCCCATCGAGAGGCGGAGCGGGGCCCGAACTCCGCCTGCAGCGAACCGCCGCCGGCGAGCTCAGACAGCCGGCCATAGTCGCCGCCCGGCAGTGCCGCGACCGCGGAGAGCGCCAGCGACTCAAACTGCCACCCGCTGCGGTTGTCTGCGGCTGCCGGTACTGCCGCCGGCAGGAGCAGGACGGCAAGCAGCAGCAGTGTGCACGCACGGCGCGGTATCCGCGCACTCTGCCGAAACACCGTTCCAACCATCAGAACGCACGCACCGGACGAACGCGATAGAGATTGTTCTTGCCGCCGGTTGGTTGCGAACCGTTGCTGAAGTTCTGGTAGCGCGCATTCTGGTCGCAGCACTCGGTTGAACTCCAGTATCGTGCCTGCGCAAAGCCGCCGACTCCCGCCAGATAGAGGGCCTCGCGCATGGCGTTCAGTTCACCCAGAGACGGCAGGAACCAGTCTGAGTAGCCGTTGATGGAAGCTTCAGATGCCACGTTGGCGGCGAATCCGGTATCCGGATGGGCTGCAACAATTCCTGCCGTGTTGCCTGATCCCGAACCGATTTCGATACCCCTTGCGCCCTCTACGGCGGTTCCGCGTACGCCCCACTCCGCGGTGGGATCCTCTCCGCCGTTCCAGCCAACCGGAGCGGCTTCCAGATACGTCCACGGGAAGTGATTCTCGTGGTCTACGTAAAAGACCAGTCCGCCGGCCGGCCCGGTATCGCCAACGTTGTACATCTGGGCCAACACGGATACTCGCGCAGCAGCAGACGCCTCATGTGTTGCGGTGCCCACCACTACGCTGACGGTATAGCTGCCGGAGGGCAGATCCAGCCCCGTTGATCCCAGCTCGAGCTCTGCCGCGCTTCCGGCGACGGGGATACCCATCAGAAACCACTCGTAGCTGTAGGCGCTGCCTACGGGATCGACGGTTGCCAACACGGTGCCTTGCTGCTCGCTCAGGCTGACGCTGAATGGCGTGTCGCCGATGGTGGTGTCGTTGATTGTCAGGGCCAGGCCCCCGACCACGTCGCCGAGGTTGAAGTCACCATCCTGGCCGTCTTCCGGCAGACTGAGCGGGAGACTGCCCGCGGTCTCCGCGCCGTCGGCCATGCGTACCGAGATCATCTGGCCCCAGATCAGGTCGTTCTCGTACGTGTTGCCCGCGGCACCTCTCAGCTGGAGCGACAGCCGATAGAATCCCGCCGCGTGGTCACCTTGGTAATTCCACTCATTGTCTCCCTGCCCGCCACCGGAGCCCGGAGCGTTTCCGTCGGTCAGGTCAACGGTTGCTGGACTGCCGATTAGCGTTCCGGTGGTATTGCGCCGTTGCGTCAGATCTGCGGTCAGTGTTACCGAGCCGAGCTCGCTCGGCCACTCGAGGTCGAGCTTCAGCGTTCCGTCTCCGGTCAGCTCGGCTACGGTGACCGTTACCGTGTTTGCCGCTCCGGCGGTGATGGTGACGCTGTTGCTGCCTTCGGCGATCTTCTGTCCCTCTGCATTGGCTGCGTTGTACGCCTCTACGGCGATCGTCCAGTCACCGACGGCCAGGCCGCTGATGCTCACCAGCTGGTTACCGCCGCTTCTTGAGACGGCTTCCTCAAAGCTCGCGCCCTGTACACCCGAACCGGTGATCGAGCCGGTGATCTTGTAGGAGGCGATATCGAGGCTCCACTGCGGCTCGAGCCTGAGAAGCGGGTGGATTTCGCCGCCGATTGTCAGGCTCAAGCTGCCGGTTTCCGCGACGGACAAACCGGACTCGCCGTCAAACGGACCGGTACAGGCTGCAAGCAGCCCTCCAACAATGAGCGCGGCGATTGCAATCAACGCAAGCGCTCTCAATCGGCTTCTTTTCATACATTTTCCCTTGCGCAGTTTTCTGCTTCAGCCGGGGGCTTTCGCCCCCGGCACCCCCACTGCGGGATACTAGTTGAATAGCTAAAGGGCCAAAAAGCCCGGACAGCCCGAACAGGCCGAGTGTTTGTCTTGAGTACGGCCATCACATTGCCATTGGTGAAGTTCTGGTTCCACGCGCCGACGGTATTGTCCTCGAACTCCGACGAAGACCAGTAAGTGAATGTCCTAAAATCGCCGACCGCATCATCTCGCCGATTACCACGGCCTTCGTTAGCCTCACTCTGGTCGCTAAGCAGATTCCACCAGATTTTCTGAAGCTCGTCCTTCGACGGCAAAAACCAGTCGTCATACCCCCCGTGGTTAGCATTCCTCACTACTTCCGCTGCTGGATGCTCCTCTCCAATCATCCCGTTGTAGGTGTTCTCGTAGCCGCTGCCGATATCCACGGAAGTGCCCGCTGTTGCCGTGGTGTTGATCTTCCACTTATACTCGAGACCGTCGGAAGTATTACTGGGGTCAACGACACCGGCTTCATCTTCTTCATCAGCTATCCATACTTCAAGATACGTCCAATCGAAATCATTATCCTCGTCGATGTAGAATATCCAGCCGCCGGCGGGTCCCATGTCGCCGATTTCGTAGGTAACCGACTCAACCACCACTACCACGATTGATTCAGAGACCTCGTGATTATCTGCGCTCACGATCACGCTGACGTTGTAGGTTCCGGGGCTCAGGTCTGCGCCCTCGGAGCCGAGATCGAGCGTTGCGCTGGTTTCGTCGGATACAAGCGCTCCCTGCACAAACCACTCGTAGCTGTAGCTGCCCGCGGGATCGGGGGGTGCCGTTACCAGCCCGCCCGTTTCGCTCAGAGTAACGTTGAACGGCGCGTCACCGATAGTGGTGTCGTCAATTGTCAGCGTCAGATTCCCGACCACGTCGGCGAGGTTGAAGTCACCATCCTGGCCGTCTTC
>PWMO01000171.1 GCA_003558175.1 Spirochaetaceae bacterium | reverse complement strand
GGCATCCTGACGGTAGCGAATATTGGCCCTCCGCGCCTGAAAATCCCGGAAATTGCTGCATGAACTGACTTCCAGCCACTCACCGCAGCCCGCTGCCCAGACCTCAATATCATACTTTTTAGCAGCAACAAAACTGAGGTCGCCCGTACACATCTGGGTCACCCGGTACGGGATTTCAAGCCGCCGGCACACCTCTTCAGCATCAGCCAGCAGGCTGTGGAGCTCACGGTCAGAGTCCTCAGGTGCTGCATACTTCATCAGTTCCACCTTATCGAACTGGTGCCCGCGCTTGATGCCCCTTACGTCAGCACCTGCTTTCATCTTTTCCCTTCTGAAACACGGGGTATAGGCGGTGTAACACAGCGGAAGGTCTTCGGCAGGGAGGATCTCTTCACGGTGCAGATTGGTCAAAGGCACTTCAGCCGTCGGAATGAGCCACAGGTCCTCCTCGGCATCCCTGTAAAGGTTTTGTGCGAATTTCGGCAGATTACCCGTACCATAAAGACATTTTTCCTGGACCACGGCAGGCGGGTATGCCTCGGTATAACCATGTTCGGTGGTGTGAAGATCCAGCATCCAGGTAATAAGCGCTCTTTGAAGCCGGGCGCCCTGTTTCATAAGCACATAAAACCTGGAGCCGCTGAGCCTGGCTCCTCTCTCAAAATCTATTATCCCCAGCCGGGAAGCAAGATCCCAGTGCGGCAGCGGCTCGAAATCGAACTCCGGCATCTCGACGGTTTCGCCGGCGAACAGGCGTAGCAGCGTCTCATTGAGCACGGATATGTCAATTGCCTGAATGTGCTCAAAATCGTACTTGCCTTCCGCGTCGCGCGGGGTTTGTTCCCGTTCGACGAAGAAGTCATCAAGCCCAATGGTGATCGGCCGTAGACCGCACGCCGTCAGCTGTATCGTCAGTTTCTTGGTGAACGTTGTCTTACCCGAGGATGACGGGCCGGCGATCAGAACCACTCGAACGGTGTCGCGCCGCTCGGCGATCCTGTCGGCGATTTCACCGATGCGCTTGTCGTGGAGCGCCTCGGCGACACGGATGAACTCTCGAATACCGCCGGTTCGGGTCAACTCGGACAACTGTCCCGCGGATCCGACTCCAAGAATCTTGCCCCACTGCTTGTACTCCTGGTAGACGGAGAAAAGAATCGGGCTGGCGTGAAACTCGCGTAGCGAGTTGGGGTCCCGTTCTCCAGGGAACCGCAGAATAAACCCCTGCGCATAGGGGCGGACTTCGAAACAGCGCAACATGCCGGTGGACGGCAGCAGCGGTCCGTGCGAGAGGTCCATCAGCTCGGCACAGCGATAGACCGGAATTTTGGCTTCATTTCGGTGCTTCAGCAGCAGTTCGGTGTCTGCCATGCACCGTTCGCGGAAGTAGCTCAGGGCATCCTGGTACGAGACGACCGAGCGGGTAATGGGAAGATCCTGTGCCACCAGCGACTGCATCTCTGCGCCGATCGCGGCTACTTCTTCCTCAGCAAACGGTTGGCCGTCGGCGCTCTGATAGTAGTAGCCGTCACCAAGCGAGTGCCCGATTACCACTCTGCGTCCTTCTAATCGACGGTAGGCGGCCATAGTAAGCACGAAGCAGAGGCTGCGCCGGTACACCTGGCGACCCTCGGCGCTGTTCAGGGTTACCGGTATTACGTTGGCGTTGATTTCGACCCGATAAGAAAGGCTCACGTGCTGGTTGTTTACCAGTGCCGCGACGGTCGGGTGCTCGGCGGGCGGCTCGCCCTGGAGCACTTCACTGACGCGCGTTCCGTGCTGCACCGTCACCTGCCTGCCGGAGGGAAGGCTCACCGTGATCTGGTTCACTTGTGTTTCTCCTAACGAAGATCTTGTGCTTCTGCACTCGACAGGGCGCGCACCACGTGATACTGCGGGTCGCTGGTGCGGACCGTGGGCTGATCGGCGTACCGTTCGCCGCCGGCCGAGACGATGATGCGAACAATCGGCGTTTTGGGGTTGTCTTCCACCGAATCGACCACCAGGCCCCGGTAGCCGTTGGAAAGCTCGACAAACGTCCCCAGCGGAAAAAGCGAGAGATTGACCAGCAGGGCGCGAAGGGCGCTTTCGTCATACTTCTTGCCGCGCTCCGTCAGCAGCGCCAGGACAGCTTCGTGAGGCTCCCCTGCGCCACGGTAGGGGCGTACGGATATCATGGCTGCGTAACTGCCGGCAACCGAGATGATTTTGGCGTACGGGGATATGCGCTCTCCCGTCAGCCCGCGCGGATATCCGGAGCCGTCGATGTTTTCGCGGCACTCGAGCACCGCTACACATACCGTAAGCGGGTAGGAGAACTGTTTCAGATGCTTGAACCCGAGCAGCGTGTGGGCGGTCAACGCCTTGCGCTCACGCGGGGTGAGCCCCGTTTCACTCATGTAGAGCTGGGGCGGAAGACGAATCATTCCGCACTCGTGCAGTAACGCCGCCGTCCCCAGTTCGATCAGCTTGTGGGGAGGCTGCTTCAGGGTAGCGCCCATCGCCACGCTCAGAATGGCAGTCTTGACGGAGTGCTCGATAATGTAGTTCTTGTCGAGATTCTGCAGTGCCGAAAGCCGAAGGATGTACTTGCGTTTGCCGCGGACGGTTTCTACCAGTTCCTTGATCCGCTCCGACACCAACCGTTGCGGGAGTTCATTGCGGGTGGCGAAATCGGTAAACAGCTTTTCGGTGAAACCCAGCAGCGAAGAGTAGAACTGCTGCACTTCGCGCATGATGCGTGATTCCTGCGCGCCCTCTTCGATGGAGAGCAGTGGCGCGGTATCGGGGGTGCCCGCTCCTACT
>PWMO01000326.1 GCA_003558175.1 Spirochaetaceae bacterium | reverse complement strand
GTTCCTGGTGCGCACTGAAGGTGGCAGCGAGTACCGCACCGAAGCGCTGATTCTGGCTACCGGCGCGACTGCCAGGCGGCTGAACCTGCCGGGGGAGGAGACCTACTGGCAGCGCGGCATCTCCGCGTGTGCCGTGTGTGACGGTGCGCTGCCGATTTTCCGCAACCAGCCGCTGGTGGTTATCGGCGGTGGTGACAGCGCCTGCGAGGAGGCCAGCTTTCTCACCAAGTTCGGCAGCAACGTCACCATGCTGGTGCGCCGCGACGAGCTGCGCGCTTCAAAGACGATGCAGAAGCGCGTGTTCGATAACCCGAAAATCGAGGTCCGCTGGAACACCAACGCCACCGAGGTGATCGGTGACGACAAGGCAATGACCGGAGTGCGAATCCGCAACGACAAGACCGGCGAGGAAGAGACGCTGGAGGCCAGGGGGCTTTTCTACGCGATCGGGCACCTTCCCAATACGGCCTTTCTCGACGGTCAGCTGGAAATGGATGAAACGGGCTACCTGATCAGCAAAGGAAAGTCCACCGAGACCAGCGTGGAAGGCGTGTTCGCCGCCGGCGACGTGCAGGACAAGAAATACCGCCAGGCGGTCACCGCAGCCGGCAGCGGCTGCATGGCGGCGCTCGAGGCCGAGCACTTCCTCAGTCAGTGAGCGGGCAGCCGGGCCGCCACTCTCAGGTTCGTCCGACCAGCGCGTAGAGCTGCTCGCGCGAGACTTCGGCCCACAACGGGCGTCCGTGCGGGCAGCGCGGCTCAGGGAGCGCGAAGATCTGTTGCAGCAGGGTGACGGCTCCTTGACCCTCGAGCCGGTCGCCCTGTTTGACGGCCGCCTTGCAAGCCATCTGCGCGAAGAAACGGCGGCTGATCTCCTGCGGATGTCGCGTAACTTCGCGCAGGGTCTCTACCAGTTCGTCCTGATGGGACAAGAATGCCGAGGAAGCTGCGGTGATCACCCATGAACCGGGAGCGTTTCGTTCAAGCTTGACCCCGAGCTCGGTGATCTCCTGCTGCCGTGAGCGCAGTGTCCGTTCCTCTTCTTCACTGACTTCAAAGACAACCGGCACCAGAAGTTCTTGCAGCGCCGTCTCAGCCCGGAAACGGTCATAGAGGATACGCTCGTGTCCGGCATGCTGGTCGACGATGTACAGTCGGTCGCCGCGACTGGCAAGCAGAAAAACGTCGAAGACCTGGCCGACATACCGCAGACCATCGGACTCCGCGAGGGCGTCGGGAGTCTCGGGCTCCCCGACCGTGGCGGCCCGCCACAAATCGCCGCTCGACCTGCGCAGCGGCTGCAGCAGATCGCTCTGCGTATAGCGCGGGGGCGGCGGCACGGGACTACCAGGCGGACCGGTCCTGCCGATTGGGCCGTTCAGGTCGGTCGGGCCGTCTGGACCACCTGGACCACCTGGACCACCGATGAAGGTTCCTCCGGCCGAATCGGAAGGGGGCGTCTGCCCTGATCGCTTGAGCAGGTCGGCGCGCAGGTAGGAGGAGATTGTCTCAACCGTACGGTGATGGATCTCCGGCAGGTTGCGGAAGCGCACCTCACGCTTGGCGGGGTGTATGTTGAAATCGACCAGCTCCGGGTTGCACTGGACAAAGAGAAAACAGACCGGGTAGGTGCCGCCGGGGGCGACCGGCTCATACGCGTGCTGCATGGCGTGCACCAGCGAGTACTCCCACACCCGTCTGCGATTCACAAAGACCTGCAGCAGCTTGCGGTCGCGGCGCAGCATCGCGGTTCCCGCTGTAATCGCTTGCAGCGTGAAGCCGTCTCCGCTGCCCTGCAACAGCGACAGGAGCGCGCGATCGCCGAGCTCGGGGAAGCACGCCACCACCCGTTCCGCAGGTGCTGAGGGCGGAAGAAAGAGCCGCAGTTCTCCGTCGACAAAGAACCGGAACGTGACCTCCGCGAACGCGGCGGCCTTATCAACAAGGACGCTGCGGCACATGCCGGTCTCGGAAGCGGCGCGCTTGAGGAACTTGCGCCGCGCCGGTAGCGAATAGAAGAGGTCTTCGACGGTGACTGAGGTTCCCTCTGCGCCCTGGCACACTTCTGAATAGATAAGCGATCCGGCGTGCACACCAATCCGATGCGCCGTGTCCGATCCGCGCCGCGCGCTGCGGACTTCCATGCGCGAGACCGTCGCGATGCTCGCCAGCGCTTCGCCGCGAAATCCCAGACTGGAAACGCGCTCGAGGTCATCCTCACTCTCAATTTTGCTGGTGGCGTGCGGCCGGTAGCAGAGGTCGAGATCTTCGGTATCCATACCGTGACCGTTGTCCGTCACCTGGATCCTGCTGCGTCCGCCGTCGTCTATGCGCACTTCTATTGCCGTGGCGCCGGCGTCGAGCGAATTATCGATGAGCTCGCGCACCACGGAGAACGGCCGGTCGATCACCTCTCCGGCAGCAATCTTGCGCGCGACCTGCTCGCGCAGCAGGCGAACCGGCCGCGGTTGCGGCTGCTGGACCGGCCGCTCCAACCCCGGCGACCCCCCGCCCGGGGTAACCCGCTTGTCCGGGTTGCTCGAGTTCTGTGAGTGGTGTGAGTTGTGCGGATCCTGCGTGTCGTGCGGGTTGTGCGTATCGTGCATCCCGTGCAGATAGTAGCGCGATTCGCCGGTTGCGTGAAGAGCGTTTGTCCCGTGAAGGCGTGCGCGAGGGGGAAGCAAACCGTTTTGAAAATGGTGCCGATTTTGTTGTCAAAAAATGAAGCAGCAGAAAATTTCCTGTGGTGTACTGTGTAGGAGGTCACACAGTGCACATTCGAGGCTATCTCACCCCCGCTCCCACC
>PWMO01000284.1 GCA_003558175.1 Spirochaetaceae bacterium | reverse complement strand
GCCCGGTACTGCGGCCACGCTGCCTGCCGCGGCAACTGTTCTTCAGCGAAGCCTTGCGTTCTTACGCTGTCTCGTGCTTTACTGTTGCCGCCGGGTGAACAGTGGGTGCGCGCCGTGAAGCAGGCACCAAACAGAATCGGCATGTGACACACGATGGATAGCGAACGCGTACTCATTGTTGAAGATGAACGAATCATAGCTCTCGACCTTCGGCGCAGACTGGAGAAACTTGGCTACCAGGTTACCGGGATCGCTTCCACCGCCGATGAAGCCGTCCAACGCGCCGTCGAGCATAAGCCTGACATCATCCTGATGGACATCATGCTCTCAGGTGACGAGGACGGCATCGACGCCGCGCGCACGATTCGCGACACCTCCGGCATTCCGGTCATATTTCTTACCGCCTACGCCGACGAACGCACGCTCGAGCGCGCCAAGGCCGCCGAACCGTTTGGCTACGTGCTCAAACCGTTCAAGGAGCGTGAGCTCTACACCACCATTGACATGGCGCTGCACAAAAGCCGGCTGCACATGGAGGTCGAGCGTCATGAACGCTGGCTCGCCGCAATACTGAACGGCGTGGCAGACGGAATTATTGCCAGCGACAAGGACGATACCATCCAGTTCATGAACCCGATCGCGGAGAATCTCACCGGCTGGACGGAGCAGGAGGCTCGCGGGCTGCCTCTTGCAGATGTGTTTCAGATTTTTGATCTTAACTCCGGCTTGCGGGTGCAGCTGCCCGGTATCGGCGGCGGCCCGCAGACCGAAGGGACGTTCTTCTTTGACGACGCCTACCTTCACAACAAGCAGGGAGCGCGCATTCGCGTAGACGGGACGGTGGCGTCCATTCAGCACCGCGAAAACCGCTTTGGAGGGCGCACCATCGCTTTCCGTGACGTGACCGACGTCAAGAAGATGTCGGACATCATCGTCTACCAGGCGAGCCACGACATCCTTACCGGGCTGATCAACCGGGACGAGTTCTTCGCGCGTTTGGAGGAGACCGCAAGGTCGACCAATGAAGAGGGCCGCTTGCACACGTTTCTCTACGTCGATCTCGACCAGTTCAAAGTAGTGAACGACGTGTGCGGCCACCTCGCCGGAGACGAGCTGCTGCGCCAGGTGGGCGCGGTGCTGGTGGAAGGCGTACCGCAGGAGCACTACGTAGGCCGGCTGGGCGGGGACGAGTATGGCGTGGTTCTGGTGAACACGGCACTCGAGACGGCGGTCAAAACGGCCGAGAAACTGCTGCAGGAGCTCAACCGCAAGTTCATCTGGCACAAGAACACCTTCCACGTCAGCGCCAGTATCGGCGTTGTACCGGTTTCGGAGCAAACCAGCGATATCTACACGCTGCTCGCAGCGGCGGACGATGCGTGCTACCTGGCGAAGGAAGAAGGCGGCAACGCAATCAAAGTATACGAAACCGCGGGCTACTCGTTTCTCAAGCGCCGGGGCGAAATGCAATGGATCAGTCGCCTGACGCACGCGCTGGAGGAGAATCGCTTTGTACTCTACGCGCAGCCGGTGATTCCGCTGGCCGAAGGCCGTTCATCCAAGCTGGAAATCCTGATCCGGCTGCGGGAAACCGATGGAACGCTGGTCAGTCCCGGCGATTTCATCCCCGCTGCTGAACGCTACAACCTGATGCCGGCAATCGACCGCTGGGTAGTCAAGGCCGTTGTTCGATACCTGCGTAAGCAGCGTGAGCAGAGTCACCTGCGTGAGCAAGGCGTCGATTCGAGTACGGACGATGCACCCTCCATGCTCTGCATCAATCTATCGGGGGCATCGGTCAAGGACCAGGCATTTCTGGAGTTTCTGGTGGAATTGTTTCGCGATTCGGACATCGACCCTGCAATCTTCTGCTTCGAGGTCACCGAAACCACCGCCATCGAGAGCCTGTCGCACGCCGTCGGGTTCATGAACCGGCTGCGGAAAATGGGAGTCTCGTTCGCGCTGGACGACTTTGGCAACGGATTCACATCCTTTGCCTACCTCAAGAGTCTCCCCGTGGACTATCTGAAGATAGACGGTTCTTTTGTGCGCGATATCGACGTAGACCCAATCAGTATGGCGATGGTCGAGGCAATCAACAACATCGGCCACGTTCTGGGCATGAGCACTATCGCCGAGTTTGTGTCATCACCCTCAATTCGGCAGCGGCTTGCCGATATTGGGGTAGACTACGTGCAGGGGTTTGAGATTGCCCGCCCCTGCCCGCTCGAAGACGCCCCGTTGCTCGCTGCCCCCACATGAACGCGACGGTCTTTCGCGGACGCCAGAATCGCATCGCACCGCACAACCGATCGGAAGTCGCACCATGAAGCGCGCGGGCACCGTGTTGATCACGCTGATTATCGTAGAGGCGCTCAGCGGAAACGCGGCGGCGGCCTTTGCTGACCCGCTCTGGGAAAATGCCGTCATCAATTACCAGCGCTACGACCAGCTGTACGCTCGCCGGATTGAAACCGAGGCTGCCGAGTTTGACGGCCGTGGCAATCGGCGGGCGTTCCGCAAGACCACGATGGCGGTCACAGTCGACAGCGATGGCCTCGCGCGGTCGGTCCTGACCGCCGTACGAGACAACGGCACGGACGTTCCCCTCGCCGACGTGACCACTTCGGCCTCCGCGGCCGTTACCGCCGACAGCAGTGAAGCGGCTGCCGAAGGGCGCGAGGCGGCAATGACCGTCATGCACTTGAGTCCGTTTGACCCGCGGCTGCAGGACCGCGTTACCTACCAACGCGTCTCCGGATCGCCGGGGGCGTCGGCACCGACTCCGGCCCCAGGATACGGGCCCAGG
>PWMO01000363.1 GCA_003558175.1 Spirochaetaceae bacterium | reverse complement strand
TGGTCGAGACGCTCGCTGCAGTGGTCGAGGCGCAATTCCACCGCATCACGTACACTGAGGCCATAGACGCGCTGATCTCCTCCGGTCGAACGTTTGACTTTCCGGTCTCATGGGGCTGCGACCTGCAGTCGGAGCACGAGAAGTTTCTTACCGAAGAAGTGTACAAGGGTCCGATGATCGTTACCGACTACCCCAAAGAAATCAAAGCTTTCTACATGAAGCTCAATGAAGACGGCAAGACCGTGCGTGGTATGGACGTGCTTGTACCCCGGCTGGGTGAGATCATCGGCGGAAGTGAGCGAGAGGCGGATCTGCAGACGCTCCAAGCGCGCATCGACGAATCCGGCCTCAAGCGAGAGGACTACTGGTGGTACCTTGATCTGCGCCGATTCGGCACTGTTCCGCACGCAGGGTTTGGGCTGGGGTTCGAACGCCTGATCCAGTACGCTACCGGCATGCAGAACATCCGTGACGTGATTCCGTTTCCGCGCGCAGTCAAGAACGCCGACTTCTGAACGACGTCGGCGTCTGCCCTCAGCTCTGTGGCCTCTGCTCTGCGGTCTCGGACTGGCCGCGGCCTCAGCCTGGTGGCTTCAGCTCGCCGCGTCTCCGAGCGTCCACTGCTTTACGGCGCGGGCGAGTTCTACGCCGCGTTGTCGAGCCAGCTCGATGTCGTGCTCGGTTGGCCGGCCGTTGAACTCGACGGGCTCGAGAAAGTCCCACTTCATCTTGTTGCGCTCGTTGATCTCGTCGAGCTCCTTTTGAGCTCCGCCGGACCAGCCGTACGAGCCGAAGCGAAACGCTTTGCGATTCATAATCTTCTTCTTGCCGATCTCGTCAAGCACTGCAGCCATCGGCGGAAACATCTTGTACTCGTAGGTCGGCATCCCGAGCACTACGCCGGAAGATTGCAGCACGGAGTCGAGCACATAGCCGATGTGGCTCTCGGGCACGCGGTGCACCCTGGTCTTTACGCCCTGGGACTCGATGGCTTCGATCACCGGCTGAACGGCGAGTTCGGTCATGCCGTACATACTGCCCCAGAGTACCGCTACCTCGGCGCGCGCCGGACCCTTGGCGTATCCCGCAAGCCGCGTGTAGCTGCGGATCACGCGATCCGGTTCCCGCCGCCAGACAATGCCGTGACCGGGAGCGATAATCTTGACGTCCAGCCCTTTGACCTTCTGAACGGCCTTCTGCGTGGCAACCGAGAAGGCAGTCACGATATTGGAATAGTAGCGTTCCATCTCACGCTCAAAAAACTCTATCTGCTCTTCCTGCAGCGTGTCATCATAGGGAGCTTCATCGGAAACCGCACCAAAGGAACCAAAGGCGTCGCACGGGAACAGCGTGCCGGACTTGGTATCGAAGGTCGCCATGGTCTCGGGCCAGTGGACGTTGGGAATCTCTTCAAACGCCAGCACGCGCCCGGCACCGAGGTCCAGCGTATCCCCCGACTTCACCAGCTTGATGTTGTCGGTAATGCGGTAAAAGGCCTCGAGCAGCGGTTTGGCCCGCTCACTGGTGTAGATGGTGAAATCCTTACGCACCTTGCGAAAGGCGTCCAGCCAGCCGGAATGATCCGGTTCCATATGATTGATGATTACGTAATCGAGATCGTTGACATCCAGGTTCAGCTGTTCAAACTGTGCCAGCAAGGTCTCGGGGACACCGTCCCAGCCGCAGACTCCATCGATGATGGCCAGTTTTTCGCCTTGAACGATGTAGGAGTTCATCGCGACGCCGTTTGGGACCGGCCACATACCTTCAAAAAGAATGTTCTTTACGTTGGCCGAAAGGCGGTGTATGCCTTCGGCTACCTTCGTTGCTTTTGCATCCATCTGCTGTATCCTCTGTTGGTGTAACATACCGACGGTTCAGCTGGATTTCAATAGCCTGGTGAGTGTGCGGTCGAGTGCATTGGCAAACTCGAAGACGTGGCGACGCCCGAAACGGTCGCTCTCGGGCGCCTGTACGCCGTTGCTGCGCAACTGGTACATGTGGTCGCGAATCGAGAGGCGCTCCCGCACGTTCTCGGCGCTGTAGAGTTCGCCACGGTCATTGAGCACCACGGCCCCTCGTTCCACCAGTTCGGCCGCTAACGGGATATCGCGCGTCACTACCACGTCTCCGGCTGCGGCGCGTGCGGTCAAGTACTCGTCGGCCTGCTGATCTTCGGCCGGCACCACAACCGCTTTGACATACGGTCCCTGCGGCAAGGGGATAGTGCGGTTGGCCACGAAATGCGCGACGATACCGCGCCGGGCCGCTGCCTTGCAGATGATCTCCCTCACCCGAGCCGGACAAGAATCGGCGTCCACCCAGATGCGCATCTCGCTGCCATCCGTTTGTGCCGCGCGTTCGCTACTCACCGTCACTCCGTGCTCTCACTCCGTGCTGTCAATCTGTGCTCTCACTCCGCGCTTTCGCCGACCGAAGCAACGAAGAGTTCGCCTTCGCCCGCGAGCGTGTATCCCTTCAGCCGTGCAGGGATGAACAGGGACTGCCCCCGGGAGAGCACAACCTGTGTATCGTCTGCGGAAAACCGGGCACTTCCGGCAAGACAGAATGCGATCTCCGGTCCGTCCTCGCGGCTCCGTTGACCCGGGCGATTCTGCCGCAGCCGGAGCCGCTCAAGACTGAACTCGGCGGCTGGAACCGGATAGCGCCAGACTTCGCCGGCAACCCCTCCCTGCTGCCCGGACAACGGCTCCGCATGCACGCTGCGCGATTGCACACTGGAACCGCGCACGCTGCGCCCATGTCGGTTGGCGGCGGCCGTCTTCCCTCGGGCGTTGCTCATCTCCAT
>PWMO01000191.1 GCA_003558175.1 Spirochaetaceae bacterium | reverse complement strand
TTCACGGAGATCAGAACCCTCGAGCCCGGTTCGTCGATCTTTGCCCTCGGTTCGCCGGGCGGACTGGAAAACAGCATAACCTCGGGAATAATCTCTGCCACCGGCAGGCGCTTTCTGCAACTTGGCGACGCGATGCAGGTTGATGTTCCGGTAAATCCCGGCAATTCCGGCGGACCGGTGGTCAACAGCAGCGGCGATCTGGTGGGAGTGGTATTTGCCGGTATTCCGCAGTTCCAGGGGGTCAACTTTGCTATTCCCTCGTACTGGATCAACCATTTCCTGCCCAGGTTGTATCACGAGGGTGAAGTGAAGCATCCGTGGATGGGGATTGCCGTGCATGAAGATTCCCGCAGACGTCTTGAGGTTCTCTACGTATCGCCGCGCAGTCCGGCCGACATGGCTGGTCTGCGGCCGGGTGATGTTCTCAAGGAGATAGCCGGTTGGAGTGCGGGACGCATCGGCGATGCACAGACGGTGTTGCTGGATCTCATCCCCGGAGAACTGATACCGGTAGTCTGGGAGCGCGACGGCAGTGAGATGCGAGGGCTGGTATCGGTTGCCGAACGGCCGTTCAGCCCGGTTGAAGACGTGCTTGATCGGGTGAGCGCGGAAGAACTGTTTCCGCCGCTCTTTGGCATGGACACCGATAACATCAGTACCAACCGTTGGCAGCAGAACTACGTTGTGACCAGAGTCTACCCCGGCTCAATCGCGGACGAAACCGGTCTTTCCGAGCGTGATCCTTTTTCGCTGCAAAACTGGCGCGTGGATCTCGATCGTAGGGTTGCGATTCTTCAGATCATCATCCGACAAAGAAAGGCGGGCTTCCTTGAGAGCGGGCTGCAGCTTGCGACCTACCTGGAATTGGATAATTTTCTCTAATTAGGTGCATTCAGTTATTCAAAAATCAGCACACATGTAGTATACTCGAAGAAACTCCGATTATTGAGGAAAGTGCATGCCTGCCAAGCAGTCGCTAAAGGTCGTCACGCTGGAAAAACGAGCCACCATAGAAGTTGGCGCCGAGATCCTCACCCGGATCTCCGAGGCGCTCGCCGCCAGTGACCGCGTCCTGATCAATCTGTCACACGTTGAGTCCGCCGATCTCACCACTGTTCAGCTTCTGTACGCCGCGGCGCGAGAAGCGATCAACCGAACGAAAGAGCTCGGTTTTACCGGGTCTGTTCCGGATTCGGTTCGCCAGGCGCTGGAGAACGGAGGGTTCTGCAAGCAGGCACCAACGGACGCGCGGCGGCTGAGCGACGACCTTCTGGATCTCAATCCGCAACACGATCAGAACGAAGGTTTCGCACAAGACGCAACCGGAGAGCCGGACCATGGATAAGTTTAAAGAGAACTTCCGTGAAGAAGCGTACGAGCTGTTGAACAGCCTGGAGCAGTCGTTGCTGGAGCTGGAACGCGATCCCTCCAACCGTGAAGAGATTTCCGCCGTCTTCCGCTGCATGCACACCATAAAGGGTTCGGCGGCAATGTTTGGGTATCAGGAGATATCCAGTTTTACCCATGAGATCGAAACGGTGCTCGAGCACGTGCGCGACGGTAGTCTCACGCTCGATGAACGGCTGATCAATATCACGCTGGCGGTACGCGATCATATCCGCACGCTGCTGGATGAAGAGGACCCAGAAGAAGCGGAGCACGAAGCGGTGTCGCGCGGGATAGTCGAACGGCTGCACGCCTATGTCGATGAGCAGCGCCAACCGCAGCAGAGCCACGGAATCGTACCGGTTTCCTCGGAAGAGACCGGGACGACTGAATCGGCCGATGCGCCGGGCGAGTCACCGTTCGGTTCCGCAGAACCGGGCGGCGATGAGCTCGATCACTGGGTGACGTATAGGATCCGGTTTGCACCCGAGCCCGGCATCTTGCTCAACGGTACCAACCCCCTGCTGTTGCTGGCCGAGTTGCGCGAGATGGGAGAATGCACGATAATCCCCAACCCCCGCGACATACCCCGACTGAAGGATCTTGACCCGCAGCAGTGTCACGTGTGGTGGGACGTGTTTCTTACTACGCGCAAATCGCTCAATACGGTGCGCGATGTCTTTATCTTCGTCGAAGACGCGGCAAAGGTAACGGTCGACGTCATCGATGACCTTTCGGCGCTTGACGACGGGCCGCAGCGACGGCTGGGACAGATTCTCGCAGAGCGCGGGGTGGTTGACGTTGAGACAATCGAGCGGGCGGCCGGTCAACAGAAACGGCTTGGAGAGATGCTGGTAGAGCAGGGAGTGAGCGAGGACGACGTCGCCTCGGCGCTGGAGGAGCAGCAGCACGTTCAGCGATCGCGCGAGCGGATTCAGAGCGAACTGTCGTCTTCCAGTATCCGCGTCGGATCCGAGAAGCTCGACCTGCTGGTCGATCTGGTGGGAGAGATTGTCACGCTGCAGGCCCGTCTGACGCAGACCGCCAAACAGATCGATAACACCCTGCTCACCTCACTGGCTGAGAGCTTCGAGAGACTGACCGACGAGCTGCGCGACAGCACCATGAGCATCCGCATGCTTCCAATCGGATCAACCTTTGCCAAGTTTCGACGCCTGGTTCGTGATCTGTCACAGGAGCTGGGCAAGAAGGTAGAGATGGATACCGCCGGTGGAGAAACCGAGCTGGATAAAACGGTGATCGACCGCCTCAATGATCCGCTGGTACACATCATCCGCAACTGCGTCGATCACGGAATCGAGACGCCCGAATCGCGCCGCAACGGCGGCAAGCCCGAACAGGGCAAGATCAGGCTCTCGGCCGCGCATTCGGGTGCCAGCGTCGTAATAACCATTGAAGACGACGGGGCCGGTCTCAACCGCGAGCGCATTCTGCAGAAGGCGCGGGAGCGAGGAATCGTGGCTGCGGATGCCGAGCTGTCGGACTCCGACGTGCTGCAGCTGGTGTTTGCCCCCGGTTTCTCCACCGCCGCAAGCGTCACGCAGGTTTCCGGGCGTGGCGTGGGACTCGACGTGGTGAAGAAAGAGATTGAAGCGCTCGGCGGCAACGTGGCAGTTGAATCGTGGAGCGGACGCGGCAGTCGGATGATGCTCACCATTCCGTTGACGCTCGCGATCATTGACGGTCTGCTGGTAGAAATCGATTCGAGTGCGTTTGTCTTTCCGCTGCAGGTAGTGCAGGAGTGCATAGAGCTCACCGCCGCGATGCGGGAGGAACACAACGGCGGTCAGATCCTGAACAATCGCGGAAAGATGCTGCCCTACATACGGCTGCGCGATGTCTTCAGGATGGAAGGAACGCTGCCGGAGATTGAACAGGTAGTGGTGATCAACACGCAAGACGGTCCGGTCGGATTCCTCGTGGACAACGTCATTGGTGACCTGCAAACCGTAATCAAGAACCTGGGCAGGTTGTATCACGATCTGGAGGGCATCTCCGGGGCAACCATACTTGGGGACGGGTCGGTTGCCTTGATCCTGGACGTGACCCGAATTGCAACACTGGTTACCACGCAGTGAACATGGCAGAAAAGGCGGGTGCTGCGCACCAGAGCTCATCGCAGATCGGCGGTCTCAGTGACGGGCAGTTCAAGCGACTCAGTAGCTACATAGAATCCGAGCTGGGCATCCGTATGCCGCCGGCAAAGCGGATCATGCTGGAATCGCGGCTGTACAAGCGGATCAGGGCGTTGAAACTGGATGGATTCGAGCAGTATCTGGAACATGTGTTTCAGGACGACGAAAAGAACGGCGAACTGCTGCACATGATCGACGCGGTCACCACCAACAAGACCGACTTCTTCCGTGAGTCTGATCACTTCGACTATCTCCTCAACCGTCTTCTGCCCGAGCGCTATGCCGACGGCTGGGGCGTTCGCGAGCCGTTTCGGGTCTGGTCGGCGGCTTCTTCTACCGGCGAAGAACCGTACACGCTCGCCATGGTGCTTCAGGATTTTGCCGAAGAAAACTCACGGTTCTCCTACCGGATTCTTGCAACCGACATTTCAACTCAGGTGCTCGAGCGCGGTATGAAGGCGATCTACACCGAGGACAGGGTGACTCCGGTGCCGGATGCAATGAAGCGCAAGTACCTGCTGCGAAGCAAGGACCGTGAAAGCCGCCTGGTGCGCATCAAGCCGCTGCTGCGGCGCAACGTCATGTTTCATCGCCTGAACCTGATGAGCGAGGAGTTTGGTATCCGTGACCGGTTCGAGGTGATTTTCTGCCGCAACGTGATCATATACTTTGAGCGAGAGACCCAGGCAAAACTGCTGCGGAAGCTGTACCATCAGCTGCGACCGGGTGGTTACCTGATTCTGGGACACTCCGAGACGCTGGCCGGAATGGAGCTGCCGGTTTTTTCGGTCGCTCCTACGATATACCGCAAGCCGGAAGATTAAACCACACCAGAGCGAGGGCTGATACAGTGGGGCAACCGATTAAGGTAATGATCATTGACGATTCGGCAGTGGTGCGGGAAACGCTGAAATCGTTGCTGGATGACGACAAGGACATCGAGGTTGTCGCCACCGCTTCAGACCCGATCATTGCGGCAAAGAAGCTCGAAACGGTGGTGCCCGACGTAATCACGCTCGATATCGAGATGCCGCGAATGGACGGGATCACCTTTCTCAAGGAGCTGATGAGCCAGCATCCGATCCCGGTGGTTGTCTGTTCGTCTCAAGCCGGAGCCGGTTCAGGAAACGCGTTGCAGGCGCTTGAGTACGGTGCCGTGGAGATTATCGAAAAGCCCAAGATGGGCACCAAGGTCTTTCTTGAAGAGTCGACAGTACGCATTCGCGACGTTGTGAAGGCGGCGCACCAGGCCCGGGTCAAAAAGATCGACAAGGTTGCTCCGGCTCGTTACGACGTGGCGCCAAAGCTGACGGCCGACGCCGTGCTCTCCCGTGGCACACGGCAGGCGACGATAGAGACAACCGAGCGCATTGTTGTAGTGGGAGCATCCACCGGTGGAACGGAAGCGTTGCGCGAATTCCTGCAGGGGCTGCCGCTTGATTCGCCGGGAGTAGTGATCGTGCAGCACATGCCGGAGCAGTTTACCGCGGCGTTCGCCCGCCGGCTCGACTCGATCTGCAGGGTTTCGGTCAAAGAGGCCGCCGACAATGACACCGTAGTTCGTGGTAGAGTGCTGATTGCGCCGGGCAACAAGCATTGCCTGCTGAAGCGCAGCGGTGCACGCTACTACGTTGAGGTTCGCGACGGCCCGCTGGTAAGCCGACACCGTCCCTCGGTTGACGTGCTCTTTCGGTCGGCAGCGCGCTACGCCGGCAAGAACGCCATTGGAGTGATCATGACCGGTATGGGGGATGACGGTGCACGCGGTATGAAGGAGCTGAAAGAGGCCGGCGCGTACAATATCGCCCAGGACGAAGCGACTTGCATCGTGTATGGCATGCCGAACGAGGCTGTCAAGCGTGGCGCGGTAGACAAGAGCGTGGCGCTCTCAGCCATTGCGCAGCACGTGTTGCGAGTGGCGGGGCAGTAGGATTCTCGATGATCGAGTACGTGACCCGGCGGAGAGCAGGAACTGATTTTTGATGAAGTCTGAGACGAAAGTCCTGATAGTAGAAGACGAGTCTATTGTCGCAATAGACCTGAAGCAGCTTCTTGACGCGCAAGGCTACGAGATAGCAGGGACCGTCGCGTCCGGGGAAGATGCCATCGCGGCAGCCGAGTCGCTTCAACCGGACATCGTCTTGATGGACGTCGAACTGCGTGGCGAAGTTGATGGCATCGAAGCGGCGCGCATTATACGCAACAGACTGGCCACGCCGGTACTGTTTCTCACGGCCTACGCGGATCAACAGACCATCCAGCGAGCTATCGGCAGCGCCGCTTTCGGCTATATCGTCAAGCCGGTGGAGAAGCGCAATCTGCAGATATCCATCGAGTTTGCGCTCGAAATGGGGCGGATGGAGACCGCGCTGCGCGAAGCCAAGCGAGAGGCAGAAGACGCGGCCCGACTGAAGGCGGAGTTTGTTGCCAACATGAGCCACGAACTGCGCACACCGCTGAACAGCATTATCGGGATGGCCGAGCTCTCGCTGCAACTGGCAACTGAACGCGAGCAGTCGGAGTACCTGAGGATCCTGAAGACGTCAGCCGACGGCCTGCTCTTTCTGATCAACAACCTGCTCGACTATTCCAAGCTCGATGCCGGCAAGATGAGTGTTCAGGCTTCGCAGCTTCCGCTGCACCAGCTCGCCTCCGAATGCGTGGAATCGGTGTCGGTGCAGGCACGGGAAAAGCAGCTGAAGCTTGACCTGGACATTGACGCTTCGGTTCCTCACCGTGTTGTGGGCGACGGCGTGAAATTGCGGCAGATTCTGCTCAATCTGCTTTCCAATGCGATCAAGTTCACTGAGCGTGGGACGGTGAAGCTTGGAGTACAACGCCTGGAAGCGGATGATGAGAGAGCGCGACTGGTCTTTACCGTGGACGATACCGGGATTGGTATCTCCGACGATCGCCTGCAATCGGTCTTTGAGCCGTTCACGCAGCTTGACGGGTCAATCAAGCGAAGAGAGAACGGCACCGGAATCGGGCTCTCGATCACGTCGCGGCTGGTCGAGATTCTTGAAGGGAGAATTACTGTCGAAAGCGCGGCAGGGCAGGGCAGCCGTTTCACCGTTGAGCTCCCCTTCGATCTTCCCGGCCAGGAGGACGGAGCGCGGATGGAGGGGACGGCTGCTGCATTTGACACGACCACCGTAGATGGAACCCCCGCTGCACCCGAAACGTCCGCTGCACCCGGTACTGCCGCGGCACAGGCAACGCCGGAGACCGCATACCGCCGCGACGACCGTGCACCGAAGCAGCAAAGTACGCAAGCCGCCGCAAGCTGCGAGGCGCACGGTTTGACAAACGGCTGTTTTTCCGTTCTGCTGGTGGAAGATAACCGTCTCAACCGGCTTGTAAACGGCAAACTGCTCGAGCAGCTTGGACACACGGCACGGGAGGCCGCAGACGGCCGACAGGCGCTTGATCAGCTGTCACGGTACCGATTCGACGTAGTTCTGATGGATGTCGAGATGCCCGTAATGGACGGTCTCGAGGCCGTTCGCCGACTGCGTGCGGGTGAGGCCGGGCCGGAGGCGGCCCACGTGCCGGTACTGGCTCTGACCGCCCACAGCAGTGCTCACGAGCGCAGGCGCGCTCGCGACGCCGGGATGAACGGATTTCTGTCGAAACCGTTCAGCAGCGAGGCGCTCCGCAACGCACTCTGTGCTGCCGTGGGTAGAACCTCACAGGTTGAGCAGCCGCCGAGCGCATTTGAAGCGTTGGCGGCAAAGATCGAGCAGTATGCCGAAGGTGGCCAACTGGTGGAGCTGGCGGAACTGGCCACTCGTGCACGATCGGAAGCAGCCGAGCGCGCTATGGATGAAGTGTCCGACCAGCTGCTCCGACTGGTACTGGCGTGCAGAAGAGGGGACCTGACACGCGTAAGAGAACAGACTCAGCTGCTGGTTCCGCTGTTTGCAGAACTCTCGGATGAAGGAACGCGGCCCGACAATCGGGGCACAGTTGCTTACACTGAAGATGGAGTGAAAAGATGAGATTTCTTGTGGTTGAGGATGATTTTGGCAGTCGGCGACTGCTTCAGGCGTACCTGAAAGACTTTGGTGCATGCGACGTGGTCGTGGACGGCGACGAAGCGGTCGAAGCGTTCCGGCTGGCGTGGGAAGACAACGAGCCGTACCACGTGATCTTCCTCGATATCATGATGCCGAACGTCGACGGACACGAGGCGCTGCGACGGATACGCAAGCTTGAGCGGGACTTTGGCCTGCAAGAGAAGGACCAGGTATCGGTGATCATGACCAGCGCGCTCGAGGATCCGCGGAACGTTGTGGAGGCGTACTACCAGGGGGGAGCGACCGCATACATGGTGAAGCCTATCCGCCGCGAAGTGCTGGTGCTGGAATTACAGCGGTTGGGCATTGCGGCGCAACAGGGTTGAGGCTGCTATGGAACGGATAATGGTAGTCGAGGATGAACACATCGTCGCCCTGGACATCAAGATGCATCTCGAGCGGCACGGCTATGAAGTGCCCGCGACCTATCCGTCCGGAGAAGAGGCTTTGGCCGCCGTGGAAGAGGTCGACCCCGTGCTGGTGCTCATGGACATCCGGCTTCAGGGCGAGCTCGACGGTCTGCAGACGGCGGAAGAGATCAAGAGACGGCACAATATACCGGTTATTCTGCTCACTGCGTACGCCGACGAGCAGACAATCGAGCGGGCCAAGGCATCGCAACCGTTTGCCTACCTGATCAAGCCGTTTGAAGAACGTGAGCTGCGCACGGCGATTGTACTGGCACTGTACCGGCACCAGATGGAGCAGGAACTGGTCGAGCGCGAGCGCCTGTTTTCGACAACGCTCAACAGCATCGCCGACGGCGTGGTTGTTGTGGACAACGAAGACCACATAACGTTTCTGAATCCGGTTGCGCTCGAGATTCTGGGGAAGAATGAAGCGGAGTGCATCGGACAGAGCTTCGACGCCACGATCGTTATCGAACGTCGCCCGTACCCGAATTCCCGCTCCAGTGCCGCTGCATTCGGCGCCGCTGAGCGCAGCGGCGGGTCCCAACGGCGGCCTGAAGGTGAGAACGAGCGCGGCGCCGGGCAGGATTACCTGCGGCGCAACCAGGACGAATGGGTCCCGGTGGAGCACACGGTGACCCCCCTCATCAACGACAAGGGTCGTCAGAGCGGGCGGGTCTGTGTAATCCGTGATATCTCGCGGCGGCTGGAGGCGGAGGCTGCCCTGGACCGCAGTCTGGAGCAGTTTCGCCAGGTACAGAAGATGGAGGCGGTCGGCAGACTCTCCGGCGGTATCGCGCACGACTTCAACAACCTGCTTACGGTCATCATGGGATACTCCAAACTGATCAACCAGCAGGTGGAACACCTTCCGCCGGATGCGGTCGGAAGCATTGCGTCCGATCTCGAAGGGCTCGACCGTGCGACGCAGAAATCCGCCGCCCTGACCCGTCAGCTGTTGACGTTCAGTCGCAAGCAGGTTCTGCAGCCACAGGTGTGCGATCTCAACGAGATCGTCGCTGAGCTGGAAAAGATGTTTCGCCGTCTGCTGACCGAGCGAGTTCGGATGTACATCGCGTGCCGGGCGGAGGCGAGTTCGGTCTGGGTTGACCGCGGCCAGATGGAACAGGTGCTGATGAACCTGGTGGTCAATGCGCGCGATGCGATGCCGGCAGGCGGGACTCTCACGGTACGCACCCGCAGCGAAACGCTTGAACACGAATTGCCCACGGCAACCGGAACGGTGCCTCGCGCCCAGTATGTCGTGCTGACGGTGCAGGACACAGGGGGCGGGATAGCCCCTGAAATCCGGGACCACATCTTTGAGCCGTTCTTCACAACCAAGGAAGCGGGCCAGGGAACCGGTCTTGGTCTTTCAACCGTCTACGGGATCATCCGCCAGTCAAACGGGTATATCGATGTGGCGAGCGAGCCAGGAGAGGGGACGACGTTTTCGATCTACGTGCCGCTCACGGACGCTCGGGCGGCCGTCGGTACCTCCGACGGGGCCACCAACAGCCCGGGAGGCGTGGAAACGGTGCTTCTGGTTGAAGACGACGAGGCTATCCGAACCATGCTGGCGCGTATCCTGCGTGACAACGGCTACACGGTCATTGAGGCCGAGAACGCCGGCGAAGCGTTGCTCATAGCCGAGGAGGCCGCGAACACAATTCACCTGGTGGTATCGGACGTGGTAATGCCGCATGTCACCGGTGACCGCCTGGTTTCGCGAATCCGTGAAACCCGTCCCGACGTTCCGGCGCTGCTGATTTCCGGCTATCCCGAGTCGGTACGGGACGATCTGGGGGCACGCGACTGGGCCACCCTGTTGATAAAGCCCTTCGACCCTTCGACCCTGTTGCGCCACGTGCGCAAGGCGCTTGAAGCATCGGGAAAGTAGCGCCGGGGAACTAACGCCGGCGAAATAGCGCCGGTCACGTGACGGGGCAACGTGACGCCGGCGACGTGACGCCGACCCGCCGGTTGCAAAAGATCGTGTGGCGGGTTACAACTGCCGATGAGTATGATTCAGCAACACACGAGAAACTTCTGCATCATTGCACATATCGATCATGGCAAATCGACCCTGGCCGACCGTCTGATTCAACTGGCAAAGATGGTTTCGGCGCGTGAGTTCCAGGACCAGCTGCTCGATTCAATGGATATCGAGCGTGAACGCGGGATCTCTATCAAGTCGCATGCGATCACGATCCCGTACACCGGAAGCGACGGCGTGACGTACCAACTCAACCTGGTCGATACACCGGGCCATGTGGACTTTTCATACGAGGTGTCCCGTGCGATCGCTTCGTGCGAGGGCGCGTTGCTGCTGATTGACGCCGCCCAGGGAGTGCAGGCGCAGACGCTCTCCAACATGTACATGGCGCTGGAGCACAACCTGGAGATTGTGCCGGTGATCAATAAGATCGATCTGCCCAGCGCCCGCGTTGACGAAGTCAAAGAACAGATTGACCACGACCTGGGACTGGACCCTGATGCCGCCATCCTGATATCGGCCAAGAACGGGATCGGTATCGACGACCTGATGCTGGCGGTAATCAACCAGATTCCGGCCCCGACCGGAGATCGCGAAGCGCCGCTGCAGGCCCGCATCTTTGATTCGCACTATGATCCCTATCGCGGAGTGATTGTCCACATTAAGGTGGTTCACGGCCGACTGGCGGGCGGACAGACTGTGCGCATGTTTTCCAACCAATCGACGTACAAGGTCGAGGAGGTGGGACGGTTCAGAATTGCGCTCGTTCCCGAGGAGGCGCTTGAAGCGGGTGACGTCGGCTATTTAATTGCCGGGATCAAGACGGTCAGCGATATCCGTGTGGGGGATACGATCACCCACGCTGAGCGTCCCTGCGAGAAACCGCTTCCGGGCTTTCGTGAAGTCAAACCGGTTGTATTCTCTTCGATCTATCCGGTGGATGCCAACGATTATGACGAACTCGCCGGCGCGATGGATAAACTCAAGCTGAACGACGCATCCCTTGTCTACGAGAAAGACAACTCGGCCGCGCTCGGGTTTGGCTTTCGCTGCGGCTTTCTCGGGCTGCTGCACCTTGAGGTTGTTCAGGAACGTCTCGAGCGTGAGTTCGATCTGTCCCTTGTTCTGACCGCTCCGTCGGTACGCTACGAGATCACGCTGAATCGAGGC
>PWMO01000276.1 GCA_003558175.1 Spirochaetaceae bacterium | reverse complement strand
GGGCCAGCCCCCTCGGACTGGCGGGGTCCTACTACCCTATAATATACTTAGATCGGTCAGAATGCAATAGCCAGTAGAAAAAAGGCGGGAAAAATGGCCAAACTACCCTGGAAGCCCTGGCACGAAGTCGTAACGCTCCGAGATGATCTCAAGTCTGGCGAGCTGCCCCTGCATATGTTCGCAGCGGACCTGTACGAGGTCCTGATGAAGAGCGGGAAGCGGCCGGTTTACGAGAAGCCGGAGGAGTTCTTCGCTCTGACGTTCCCCACGCACAATCTGCGCAACCTCGTGCGGGATGTCGTCCTGCGCCTCGCCGGGAAAAACGACAAGGCGGTGCGCCAGCTCGAATTGACCTACGGCGGCGGCAAGACCCACACCCTGATTACCCTCAGCCACCTGGTTGAAGACCCGGATGGCCTGCCGGATCTGCCCGCCGTTCGAGAGTTCGAGCAGTCCATCGGCGAACAACCAACGAAATGCAGAGTCGCCGGGCTGTGCTTCGACAAGCTCGACGTCGAGAAAGGGATGGGGGTCCGAGGGCCAGACGGCGAGACCAAGATGCTCAGGCAGCCCTGGAGCGTTCTCGCCTACCAGATCGCAGGCGACGACGGCTTGAAGTTACTGCACGCTGACGGTCAAGCCGAAGAGCGCGAGACGGCACCCGCCGAGAATCTGATGACCGAGCTCCTGGAGATCCCGGTCCAGCAGGGGCTCGGTGTTCTCGTTCTGATGGATGAGGTGCTGATGTACGCCCGTGAGAAGGCGGCGCAGGACCCGGCCTGGCGCGACCGCCTGTCGAACTTCTTCCAGTACTTGACGCAGGCCGCGACGAAGGTGGACCGCTGTTGCGTGGTGGCGTCGCTGCTGGCGACGGATCCGGCGAAGAGCGATAACCTGGGCCGGCGGCTGCTCGGCCAGTTCTACGATATCTTTCAGCGCGAGCGTGAGGAGGCGGTCGAGCCGGTGGTCAAGGAGGACGTGGCCGAGGTGCTTCGGCGGCGGTTCTTCACGCCGGAGTCCATCAGCGACCGCGAGGCGTTCCGGGAGCACGTGATCGCGGCCTTGAAGGGTATCCAGGGTATCGATGAGCAGTCGAAGAGATTGGGGGCGCAGGCAGAGGAGCGATTCCTGCGAAGCTTCCCGTTTCACCCCGATCTGACCGAGGTGTTCTACAGCAAATGGACGAACCTGTCGCGGTTCCAACGCACGCGGGGCGTTCTGCGCACGTTCGCTCTGGCGCTGCGCCAGGCGGAGCAATGGGACGCCAGCCCTCTGGTTGGCCCCGCTGTGTTCCTGAATGCGCCGGACGACGAAGGGCTGTCGGAGGCGATGAGAGAACTCGTGACGGTGGCCGACACGGAAGAACACGAGGGCAAAAAGCAGGCATGGACGGGGATCATCGATCACGAACTCGGTCTGGCCCGTAATATCCAGACCGAATCGGTCGGTCTCAACTTCCGGGAAGTCGAGCAAGCGGTCATCGCGACTTTCCTTCATTCGCAACCGATTGGTCAGAATGCTAAGACGCGAGACCTGGAGATTCTGCTGGGCGCGACTCGACCTGACAAGATCGAGCTTGAAAAAGGGCTGGTCCGCTGGGCGCAATCGAGTTTCTGGCTGGACGACACGTTTACTCAGGAAGCAGATGAGCACGTGCCGGAGACGTGGCGGCTGGGCAACCGGCCGAACCTGACGCAGATGCACGCGGTCGCCGCGAGGAACGTGCCCGATGACCTTGCGGGTGCAAGGTTGGTGGACGTGATCGGACAGACGAAGAGTTTGACATCGGGCGCGTCCGCGTCTGGCGTTCGCGTGCATACCCTGCCCTCCAAACCGAGCGACGTGAAGGACGACGGTGCATTCCACTACGCGGTTCTTGGTCCCAATGCAGCGTCAGAATCAGGCAAACCCAGCCCCGAGGCCCGGAGCTTTCTGGACGAGACGACCGGTCCGGAGAAACCGCGGGTTTATCGAAATGCGGTGCTTCTGCTGACGCCCTCGAAAGACGGCTTGGAACTGGCGGACCGGCGGGTGCGGGAGTTCTTGGCGTGGGAACAGGTCCGTTCCAAGCTGAAAGAACAGGAGAAGGAAGGCCAACTGGACGTTGCACGGATGCAAACTCTGACGATCCACATGAACAAGGCGAAGGGCAAGATGTCAGAGGCCGCGCGGCAGGCCTATTGCATCGTGGTGACCGTATCCGAGAACAACGACAACCAGGCGTTCAAGATCACGGTTACCGATGAGCCACACTTCGCGATCATCAAGGCGGATAAGCGCGCCCGGATTCAGGACACCGCTATCGAGGCAGAAGCGTTGCTGCCTGAGGGCCCGTACGATTTGTGGCGAGAGGGCGAGACCGCGCGGCGTGTGAAGGATTTGTCCGGCGCGTTCGCCCAGATGCCGCACCTGCCGAAGATGCTCAAGACCGAAGCGATTCTCGACACGTTGGTCGCCGGCTGCGTGCAGGGCTCGTTTGTTCTAAAACTGACTCGCCCGGACGGGTCGTTCCGGACGTGGTGGCGGAGCCAGCCAGACGAGAATGCTCTGGCTGATCCGGCGCTGGAACTAGTGTTATCCGAAGCGGCCGAGCTTGGTGAGATTGATCCGGGCCTCTTAGAGAAGGACGCCCTACCCTCGCTCTGGGACGACGACGAGATCGAAGTGAAGACAGTTCTGGAGTACTTCGGCGGGAACAACATCGTACAGGTCGACCGGGGCTCGTATGAAGAACCTCAGCGGGTTCCCAAGGC
>PWMO01000418.1 GCA_003558175.1 Spirochaetaceae bacterium | reverse complement strand
GCGCGGGCGGAGCGCTCGCCGACGCACGCAGAGGTGGCGGGGGTACTGAGTGAGGCGGTGCGGAGACAGCTTCAGCGGATGGTCACCCACCGCCACGTGTGGAGCCACAGCCGCAGTGGTGCTGAGTGGATCGGGCGGATCTGGCAGCACAACTACGAGAACCCGCCTGCGGTGCGGCTGCGGCGGGGGCAAGTAACGCAGCGCACGGTGGCGCTCGGGCGCGGGGAGCTGCCGCAGCACCTGGTGGCGTGAGGGGGGGCTGTTGGAGCGGGGCGGCTGCTGGAGCGGTAACCGCCCCCGCGCTCCTTAAGGGCGCTGCCGGGAGGCTTGAGCGAAGAGAGCGAGTGAGGCCTTGCAGGGCAGGGGTGAGGGCCGGTGTCGTTAGGTGGCAACAACAAAATCGGCACCACTTTGAAAGCGTTTGCGGCAGAGGGGCGATTGTGTTAGTATCGGGTGTAAGGTGCGCACAATTGACGAGCCGGTAAACTCCATCCTTGAGTCACCTCTGGTCGACGGTTCGCCTCAATCGTACCGCTTCAGGGTTGTAACCCATCACATCTACATATTCTCATTCGTGACCCACGGTCTGCTATTGGCAATCTTCATGCTGCTGCGGGCCGACGTGCTGGCGGTCTATAACCTGGTGAGCTGTTCGGTCTTCGCGCTCTGCCTGCGCATGAACCGTACGCCCAGATACCGCACGGCGTTCCTGATTGGATCGATGGAAGTGGTGGTGCACTCAGCGCTCTGCGTGCTGTTCATTGGCTGGGAAACCGGGTTTCACTACTTCATTCTGGGTATCATTCCGTTCTGCGTTGTTGTCCCCGACCTGTCGCTGAAGCGCAAGGTCGGGATTGCGGCGGCACTCGTGGCGGTTTACGGCGTGCTTTACCTTCTTGCGGCGCAGGTCCCCGTACAGTACGTGCTTTCCTCAACAATCGTACAGACGCTGAAGTACGCCAACCTCGTGCTGACCTTCGCGGCGTTCTCTTTCCTGGTGCACTTTCTCTCGCAAGCTTCCGAAGAAGCCGAACGCCGGGTAACCGAGGCTTCCAGAACAGACTACCTGACCGGGGTGCTGAACCGTCGCGGTATGGCTGAACGGCTCGAGGCTGCGCGCGCCACCGCGTTGCGGTCCGCACAGCCGTTGAGCGTTATCATCGGCGACCTGGACCATTTCAAGCAGGTAAACGATCACTACGGTCACAACTGTGGGGACCAGGTGCTGGTTCAGGCTACGGAGTGTCTGCAGGCAGTGCTTCGAAACGGAGACGTGGTCTCGCGCTGGGGTGGTGAGGAGTTTCTCATTCTGCTTCCCGATACATCGGCATCCGGCGCGCGCACAGCCGGAGAGAAGCTACTGCAGAGCTTTCGCTCTGCCAACTTCGTCTGCAGTTCCGTTCAGTTCTCAATGACCATTACGCTCGGCGCCGCCACCTTTCGCGGGGACGAGTCGGTGGAGGCGCTGATCGGCCGCGCCGACCGGGCGCTGTACACCGGCAAGCAGAGCGGCCGCAACCGCCTTGTCTGTGACGGTGAGCGGCCGGAGGAGACGCCTTACTGAGCAGCCCGACCGCAACCGGGGCCGGCCGGCTCGCCGGTAACCGACGCGCTATACGACGAAGTAGGCCGGTTCGTTGCCCGAGCGCCACTTGATATTGCAGCCCATGCTGGGCTTCTGCGGCTCGGGCGCGGGTTTGCCGGCCAGCAGGGCGTCGAGCGCGCGACGGAGATCGGCACCGTTGACCGGGCGGTCGTTGCCCGGGCGGGAGTCGTCCATCTGGCCGCGGTAAAAGAGCTTTCCGTCTCCGTCAAACAGAAAAAAGTCGGGAGTGCAGGCGGCCTGGAACGCTTTGGCGGTCTCCTGCGTCTTGTCGTACAGGTACGGAAAGCTGAACCCGTAGTCTCGCGCGATCTCGGCCATCTTCTTCGGCCCGTCGTCAGGATGTGTTTGCGCATCGTTGGCGCTGATCGCCACCGCCTTGATCCCCTTTTGCTGGTACTCCTTGATCAGGCGTACCATCTCCTCGCGCACGTGAATCACGAACGGACATTGGTTGCAGATGAAAGCCACCAGGGTACCGGGGCCTCCGAGCAGGTCGGCGCCCGCAACCGGTTTACCGTCGGTGTCGGGCAGAGAGAACTCCGGCATCTGTGTGCCGAGTTTCAGCATCGTAGAAGGTGTTGCAGCCATCTTTGTTCCTCCCACCTGTAAGATAGCCATAGCGGGCCGCACTGCAAAGTGTTGTCTGTCACGGGCGACGGGCGACGGACGAACGCTTTACGGTTAACGCAATACTCATTGAACCCTGTCACAAACCTAACCGTCCACACGCCATATTTCGGCTCAAGAATACCGAAGGAGGATTCTGATGAAAAACCTGAAATGGACCGGAGTAGCCTTGAGCGTGTTTCTCTTTGTAGCCTCGTTTGCCGTTGCCGGCGGCCAAGGTGAAGGCGTCACGCCGGGAGCAGCCGCTCAGCCGGGAACGCAAGCGCGAGCACAGGTGGAACTGCTCGGGGCCGGCGCCTCGTTTCCCGCGCCACTGATTACCGCGTGGGCCGACGAATACCGCGACCTCACCGGCGGACGCGTCACCATTAACTACCAGTCAATCGGCTCGGGAGGCGGTGTACGGCAGTTCATGGAGCAGACCATCATGTTTGGCGCCACCGAGGCCGCCCTGAACGATGAGAATGCGGAGCTCGCGCTGCGCAACACCGGCGGACTGGCGTACAATATGCCGATCACGCTGGGTGACGTGGTTCTGACCTACAACGTACCGGGCGTGGAGCAGGGCCTGGTATTC
>PWMO01000322.1 GCA_003558175.1 Spirochaetaceae bacterium | reverse complement strand
TGTTCCGGCGACTGCCTCAAGCACCGGCCGACGCGTGCAGCAGCCGGGCCCGGTGCCGCTCAGCGGAGCGTGCAGCTGCAGCAGCTGCCGCCAAGCGCTCTGTGCGAGGGCTGGCTGGCGTTCTACGATCACGCCCTGCCGACCTTCCGTGCCATGGCGGCCGAGATCGCGCAGCGCGACCGGCGGTTCGACCTGTCGCGCACCGGCGGTCCCTGCGGCGCGCCGGCGCTCACGCCGGACCAGCAGTGTTACTGCGGCAGCGGTAAGCGGTTTAAGAATTGCCACGGCGCGCAGGTTTCGGTGGAGGCGGTTGGCGAGTCTGGTGGAGCGGCGGTTGGCGATTCCCGTTGACGCGCTCCCGTCGCGTGCATATATTCAGGTGGTGAGAATCACCGCGCGTTCGCCTCGATTTTTCAGGTACTGTGCCGTTCTGGTTCTCCTCATGCTTTCGCTGACGGGCTCGCCCCCGGTCGGCGCCCAGGTCACGGCCGAGCCGCTCACCATCACCCTGCAGCAATTCCTCGCCATGGTAGAAGACCACAGCCTCGATCTCTCGCGGGCGCGCACCGAGCGGAGACAGGCCGCCAGCGAAGAAGCGATCGCCCGCTCCGCCACGCGCCCATCGATAGACGCCCGCGCCGGCTATACGCGCACCCTGATCGAGATCGAATCAACGGTGGCGGTGGGTGCCGACACCAGCGGACCCGGCGACTTTGCGCCGCTGGTGCGCGATACGGTGACCGTCAGCTCGGACAACGAGTTCAGTGCCGGAGTCTCGCTGCAGCAGCTGCTGTTTGACCTGCGCGTGTTTCGTGCGCTCGAGGCCAGCCGGCAGTTCATTAGCCTGACCGACACCAACTACGAGGGGGCACGCCAGGCGGTGCTCACCGCAGCCAAGAAGCTCTACTTCCGCACCATCCTGCTGCAGGAGGTGCTCGAGGTACGGCGCGCCGCCGAAGAGCTGGCGCTTGAGAACTTTGAAGATGTGCAGCAGCGCCACGACGCCGGGGTGGTTGCACCGCTGGATCTGCTGCGTGCCGAGCTCAACTGGAAGACTACCGTTCCCGAGACGTCGCAGGCCAATCGCAACCTTGAGGTCGCGCTCTCCAACCTGCGCAACATTGCGGGCATCGAACCGGAGCAGCCGATCCGGCTCGAAGGTTCGCTCACCGAATACCCGCCAATGCCGGATTTTCCGTCGCTGGCCCAGGCGCTGGCCGAGCGGCCGGACTACCGCGCACTGCAGGGCATGCGTTCGCTGCGCGAGATTGAGGTTGCCGCCGGCCGCGCCGAGTTCTATCCTACGCTTTCGGGCTCGCTGAACTGGAACTGGAGCGCCGCGGACGACGGGTTCTCGTTTGACGAGGACACGCAGTCACTCACCGCCGGGCTGATGCTGCAGATCCCGATCTACGCCGGCGGCGGAAGAGCCGCGCGCATGCGCAGGGCGCAGCTTGAAGTAGAGAAGACCGACAACAGCATTCAGCAGAAGATAAACGATGTACAGACCGAGCTGCGCAACATCGAGCTGACGCTGGCCGAGGCATCTGAGCGAATTGAGTTCGCGCGACAGGCGCTGGAAACTGCCGAGCTTGCCTATTCCATTACCGAGATCTCCGCCGAGAGCGGCGTCGCAACCCAGCTCGAGCTGAAAGACGCCCGAGTAAGCCTTGTTCAGGCTCAACTCACCCGCTACTCCGCGATCTTCGACTACCTGTCGGCCTATTTCGACTGGCAGGCCGCCGTGGGCCGCGGCGTCGAAGGGCTGTAGCAATGCCTGCCTATTGGAGACATTCATGTCCAGGAGATACCCTCAACGCTCCGCCGGCGCGCTCACCGCAGCCGGCATACTCGTTGTTAGCGCCACGCTTCTCGCTCTGAACGGCTGCGCGCGGGGCAACGTCTCAGCCTCCGAAATTGAGCGCTCCGGCGAGGAAGCCGAGCGCCTGCTGGTCCGCACCGTCCCGGTAGAACAGTCCGACTTCTCTGAGTACGGCCGCTATTTCGGCGAGGTGCGCAGCATCGCGCAGGCCACGCTGGTCGCCACCGCGGGAGGCACCGTACAGCGGTTGAATGTCAGGCCCGGTGACCAGGTGCGGCGCGGCCAGAGCCTGGCGCGAATCGACGCCGACCGCCTCACCGCCGCCTGGGAGACGGCCGTGCTGGCCGAGCGACTGGCAGAGGAAGCCTACCAGCGTGAACGCAATTTCAAGGACCAGGGGATCACCTCACAGCAGCGCGTCGACCAGACCCACCTCGAGTGGCTGCGCAGCCGATCCGCGCGCATAGACGCGGAGACCGCCCGAACGGGGGCGCTCGCAATCAGTCCGCTGGACGGCATCGTGACCGCGCGTCACATCGAGCTCTACAGCGAGCTCGCGCCGGGAACCCCCACCTTCAGCGTTGCCGATCTCTCGCGCATGAAGGTGCGCGTGGGCGTTCCCGAGTCGGATATCTCGGGAGTACACCGGCTTGGTTCAGCCGAGGTGCGCGTGGCGAGCTTCCCCGAGCGCGTCTGGCAGGGAGAGATCGCCAGCGTCGCGCGGCGCAGGTCCGAGCGCGGCCTGACGTTTGAAGTCGAGGTCGAGATAGACAACAGCGACGGCCTGCTGCTTGACGGACAGACCGCGCAGGTAGAACTGGAGCTGCGAACCTGGCCCGATGTGGTGCAGGTTCCCACGCGTGCGATTGTCAATCGCGGCACGCAGGCGCTGGTTTACGTGGTCGGCAACGGCACGGTGCTGCGTCGCCCGGTCGAACTGGGACCTTCCGACGGCAGCCGCACCGTCATCACGAAGGGCCTGCAGGCGGGAGA
>PWMO01000293.1 GCA_003558175.1 Spirochaetaceae bacterium | reverse complement strand
TCGAGCGCGAGACTCCCGCGGCGGTGCTGCTGGCGTGCAACACCGCATCGGTTGTGGCGCTCGATGCGCTGCGTCGAGCATATGCCACGCCGTTTGTAGGGGTTGTTCCGGCGGTCAAGCCGGCGGCGGCCTCGAGCCGTTCGCGGCGCATCGGGGTGCTGGCTACAACGCGCACGGTTGAAGCGCGCTACCTGGAAGATCTGGTGGGTCGCTTCGCGGGTGACGCAGTTGTTACCTCCGTGGCGGCAGGCGAGATCGTACGGCTGGTTGAAACCTGTTTTGGCGATCCGCCGCCGGAACGGGTTGCGGCGGCGGTTGGACCGGCAGTGGCGCGGCTGCGCGATGCGCGGGCCGACACCGTGGTGCTTGGCTGCACGCACTTCGTCTTTCTGTTGCCGCAACTGCGGGAACTCTTCGGGGCTGAAGTTACGGTGATCGACTCGCGTGACGGTGTGGCGCGGCGACTGCAGCACGTGGTTGAGCAGGTGGAGCATGTAGCTGACGCCTCGAGCGGCGCGGGTGAATCGGACCGCTTCTACACCACCGGCGTCACCGGCAAACGGCTGGAGTCCCTTGCACGAAGGTTTGGCTTCGCCGAGGTGTGCCGCCTGTGAACGCAGAACGCGTGCGGCAGGGCCGCGTAGTCTCCGGCACCAACAACATCTTCCAGGTCGCGACGGATGACCGGGTGCTGTTGTGCCGCATCAAGGGCAAGGTGCTGCGTTCGGTTGAGGCTGAGTACAACCCGCTGGCCCCGGGAGACCGCGTCGAGATCAGCGAAGCGGGGCCTGAACCGCTGATTCTGAATCGGCTCGACCGGCGCAACTGGATCGCGCGCTGGAACCGCAAGCGCCGTGCACTGCAGACGCTTGCGGCCAATATTGACTGTGCGGTGGCCGTTGCCTCACCGCAGCTGCCGCCGTTCAGGCCGCGGTTTATCGACCGGGTGCTGGCCGCGGCCGAGCTTGGCGCCGGTGAGGCCGCTATCGTAATGAACAAAACCGACCAGGGCCTTGCCGCTGATTGCGCTTCACGCCTCGCTGCATACCGCGAGATGGGATACCGGCTGTTTGAGGTCAGCGCCCGCAGTGGGGACGGAATAGACGCCCTGGTTGAATGGCTGGGTGGCCAGACGGTTGCACTGGTGGGCCAGTCGGGCGTCGGCAAGTCCACCCTGATCAACGTGCTCGTACCGGGGACCGATCAACGGACCGGAGAAGTGAGCGCAAAGTACCGTCGCGGCCGGCATGTTACTACGGTCGGAACCGCGATTCATGACGAGCGGTTCACCCTTATCGATACCCCGGGGATCCGTGAGATCGACCTCTATCCGCACGGCATAACCGAGATCGCGTGGGCGTTTCGCGAGTTTCGCGGACGCGAATGCGGATTCAACGGCTGCACCCATCTGCACGAGCCGGACTGCGCCGTGATGGACGCGGTCGAAAGCGGAGAGATTCACCCGGACCGCTATACCAGCTACTGCAATATGGTGGCTGACCGCAACCTCTCGGCTGCCGCCGCGGGCGTGACGTAACGGTGAGAGACATGAGGGAGCAGGACATCGAGACGGACACCGGGCCTGACATGGAGAGCGATCCACACCGTCATACCTTTGACTTGCTGGAGATCGGTCGTATTCTGACTCAGGTTGCCGATTGGTGCCTGAGCGAAGCGGGCGCGGAACAGGTACTGCGCGCCGAACTGCTGTCCGAAGCCGCGTTGATTGAGGCGTCGCTGGACCGCATCGGATGGTGGAAACGTATCCTTGACAGCGAAAATCCCGCGGCGGGGCTGACGTTTCCCTCAGCAACGCAGCACCTCGGCCGACTGTCGGTGGACGGCGTTGTGCTGGAGGGGGAACAGCTGGTGGCAATCGCCAGATTCGTCCGATCCGCCGCGACGCTGTGTGAACGGCTGCGCGAAAGCGAGGCCGGGGGGAGTGAACTGGCGCAGTTGGTAACCCTCGATGCACCGCTGCTCGCGGCGGCGGAGCAGGTGCTCGGTACGCTCGATGCGGAGGGTTCGGTGGTGGAAAAGGCCGTCCCTGAACTGCGCGCGCTCGGCGAGCGCCTGCGCCGGATACAGCGCACGCTGCAGAAGACGGCACAGGATTTGCTTAACCAGGAGACCTTGCGCAGCGCGTTTGCGGCGGACGTACCCACCGTCAAGGACGGCCGCGTGGTACTGCCGGTGAGGGCCAATCAGCGTTACCGTCTCGGCGGGGTGGTGTACGACGTTTCGCAGTCGGGAGCAACCGCCTACGTAGAGCCGCCTGAGATCCTCGAGAAGAACAACGAATTGCGCGAGATCGGCGCCGCCTACCGGGCGGTGGTAACCAGAGTGTATCGCGAGCTATCGGCGCGGCTGCGTGCCGAGCGCCACGCGCTGCAGACTGCCGTCACGACGTTTGCGGTGGTTGATGCGGCCTACGCCGGGGCGCGGTATTCGCGTGCGTACAACTGCACTCGCCCGATCTGTGATCCGCGCCGCGTCGCGCTGCGTCGGGCGCGGCATCCGCTGCTGGGCAATTCATGCGTGCCGATGGACCTGGTCATCCCGGAGAACAAGCGGATTCTGATTGTCACCGGGCCCAACACCGGCGGCAAGACGGTGTCTCTGAAGACCATGGGGGTTCTGGCAATCATGCTGCGCCTCGGAATGGAGCTGCCGGTCGCCGAGGAGAGCCGTCTGCCGCTGTTTGACGCGATCTATGCGGATATCGGCGACGAGCAGTCACTGCAGCAGTCGCTCTCTACCTTTTCGGGCCACATGAAGAACGTCGGGGCGATTCTCGCTTCGGCCGCAGACCGTTCGC
>PWMO01000161.1 GCA_003558175.1 Spirochaetaceae bacterium | reverse complement strand
TTCGTCCGGCGGCCCCGCGGCCGGCGGAGCGGCTTCGGGCGGAGCCGGCGGCGACGGTGCGGCAGTAGAGGTGAAGGCGCCGCTTCCGGGGGCGGTGCTGCGCATAACCGCCAAGCCGGGTGACAAAGTTGGTCAGGGTGACACCATTCTGGTTCTTGAATCAATGAAGATGGAAACCGCGGTGGCAGCGCCTGCCGCAGGTACGGTCGAATCGGTCGCGGTCGCCGCGGGCGACCAGGTAGCCGCCGACCAGAAGCTTGCGGTGATTCGGGGTTGATGCGATGGATTTACTTGGAGCTCTGCACGATATCTGGCTCACAACCGGTATCGTGAACCTGTCGTTGGGGCAGGTGGTCATGATCGTGCTCTCGATGGTTCTCATCTACCTTGGTATCGGCAAAGAGTTTGAACCGCTGCTGCTGGTCCCGATTGGTTTTGGCGGCATCCTGGCGAACGTACCACTGGCCGGCATAGCCGAGGTGACAGCACTTACCGTCAGCGCCGTTAATCCGGAAACCGGGGAGGCGGTGCAGCACGTGATACAGGCGGCCGACGGCTTCATCGGCCAGATCTACGGCTTCGGCATCGAGACCGGACTCTTCCCGCTGCTGATCTTCATCGGGGTCGGTGCGTTAACCGATTTCGGACCGCTGCTGGCAAACCCGAAGACCGCATTGCTCGGTGCCGCAGCCCAGTTCGGCATCTTCGCCACGGTACTGGGCGCGATGGCGCTCAGCACCTACGCCGGGTTTGACTTCACGCTGTCGGATGCCGCAGCCATCGGTATTATCGGCGGGGCGGACGGTCCAACGGCCATCTTCCTGGCGTGCCAGATGGCTCCACACTTACTCGGAGCGATTGCGGTGGCGGCCTACTCCTACATGGCGCTTGTTCCCATCATTCAGCCGCCGATCATGAATCTGCTTACCAGTAAGACGGAACGGACCATCGTGATGAAGCAGCTGCGTCCGGTGAGCCGGTTTGAGAAAGTGGTCTTCCCGCTGGCCGTTGTGACTATCACGCTGCTGTTTCTGCCGACCGCGGCGCCGCTGATCGGCGCATTGATGTTCGGCAACCTGATTCGCGAATCGGGCGTGACCGACCGGATCGCCAAGGCGGCTCAGAACGAGTTGATCAACGTGGTTACGATCTTTCTCGGGCTGTCGGTTGGTTCGAAGCTGGCCGCGGACCTGTTTCTGCGTGTCGAGACGCTGGGCATCGTGGTGCTTGGACTCGGGGCGTTTGCGATCGGCACCGCAACCGGTGTTCTGCTGGCCAAGCTGATGAACTTCTTCACCAAAGAACCGATCAACCCGCTGATCGGCGCAGCCGGGGTCTCTGCGGTGCCGATGGCCGCCCGCGTCGTCAACCGGGTCGGACTTACCGCAAATCCCAGCAATCACCTGTTGATGCACGCCATGGGTCCCAACGTGGCCGGCGTTATCGGCTCGGCGGTAGCCGCCGGTGTACTGATGGCGGTTATCGGCGTCGGACTCTGATTCTCGGAGTGGCGCGGGCGGGAGAAGTCTGGCGGTGATGCGACTGCATCCTCGCGGTGCCGGCCTCGCGGCGTGGGGCGGCCTGCGGGTCGCGCTGCGTACGGCGTGGTGGTTGCTGCTGATCATGATCCCCACCGCCTTCGCCACGCTGCTGCTCGATCTCTTCGGTATTCTCGGTATTATCGCGAGCGCACTGGACCCGCTGATGGGCCTGGTGCGTCTCCCGGGCGAAGCGGCGCTGATTCTGGTGACCGGCGCCCTTGTTTCCATGTATCCTGCGATCGCGGTCATGACCGCGGTCGGATTGAGCGGGCATCAGGTGACGGTGATGGCGTTGATGCTGCTCCTCTGCCACAATCTGATTGTTGAGACTACGGTGCAGGTGAGGGTTGGTTCCCGTGCCTGGCGCATACTGCTGCTGCGGATCGGCGGCGCGTTTCTGGTTGGGGTGCTCATGTCCCGCCGGCTGGGAATCTCGGCGCCGGGAGCGGACACCCGGGGCGTGGCGGCGGCATTGACGGTTCCCTCGTGGGACGTTGTTGCCGCAGCGCTGCGGTCGTGGGTGCACTCGATGACCGAGCTGTCGCTTCGCGTGCTGGTGATCGTTGTCGTACTTATGGTAGGGCAGCGGCTTCTGGAGTACTGGGGAGTCTTGCGCAAGATCTCGGACCGGTTTGCGCCGCTGGTCGCTCTGTTCGGGCTGCCACCCGCGACTTCATTTCTCTGGATCGTGGCCAATACGCTCGGGTTGACCTACGGCGCAGCCGTCATCGTCGAAGAGCGAAACGCGGGCCGGGTCAGCCCGCGTGAGGCCGACCTGCTGAACCACCACCTGGCAATCTCGCACAGCCTCCTGGAAGATACCCTGTTGTTCGTGGCAATTGGAGTCGCGCCGCTTGTGCTGATTGTCCCGCGTCTTACCTTTGCGTTCCTGGTGGTCTGGGGATACCGTCTTGCCTTGCGGGCCAATGCTTACCTGGCGACCGTACGTCGGGCATAGGCGGTATAGTCTTTCATCATCGGGGCATAACCAATCTGAAAGAGCGGCGAAGAAATGATGTAATCGGCGGTGGCGCGGTTGTTGGCGGTCGGAATGTTGTAGAGCACCGCGATGCGCAACAGCGCCTTGACGTCTACGTCGTGCGGCTGGGGCTGCATTGGATCCCAGAGAAATACCAGCAAGTCTATCTTGCCCTCCGCGATCATTGCACCGAGCTGCTGATCTCCGCCGAGGGGGCCGCTCTTGAGTTTGCGAATGCGAAACTGGCGCTTGTTATCGAGCGCCAGCTTCTTGTCTATGGCTTCTTCTACCAGCCCGCCCGTCGTGCCGG
>PWMO01000406.1 GCA_003558175.1 Spirochaetaceae bacterium | reverse complement strand
TTCAGAAGCGGGCCCGCGGCCGGCTGAATGAAATATCCGGGTCAGCCTCAATAGTCACGGTATATGTACCGCAGTGACAGGCCATAGCGCATGCCGCTCCACATAAAACGCAGGAAATCCTTAACCGGCACTTTGATTCGGTTATGGCGCCAGGGATTGTTGCGTGCACTGCAAAGGTAAAGCTGTGCAAAGCGCTTGTAGAAGTGCTTCAGGGGGAGCTTTGTGGGGAGAATCGTGTGAAAGCAATCGTAGAAAGCATAGGGGTCGGGACAGATAAATTCGTCCGAGTGTTCTTCCCAGAGACGTGTGCCGGGCGAGGGTGAGAATACCGTAAACGTAACCTCGGCGGGAGAAACGTAAGCTACTGCCTCGCGGAGACGCTGAAAGTCCTCCTCATCGAATTCGGGGTTCACCATAAACGCGGCGTGGAGTCCTATACCCAGCTCACGCAGTATCTGCACAGATCTTCTGTTTACATCGGGGGCTATTCCCTTGTTGAACCCTTCCAGTGTCTCCGCTTCCATGGATTCCAGCCCGACATACAGGAGAGAAAGCCCTGCTTTTTTCCAGATGCGGAACAGTTCAGGATGCCTGCATATAGTGTCGGCACGCGCCCAGCTGACGTATTTTTTCTCAATTCCGCGATCCAGCAGCATCTGTGCGATCTTTCTGCAGCGCCCGGTGTTTATGAACATTTCATCATCAACGAAATATATATGCTTTTCCGGCAGGGATTCAATTTCAGCTACTGTATCTTCGGGAGAACGCTGGCGGTATTTGCCGTTGGCAAGGTGGTGTACAACACAGAAATTGCATCGGTTCGGGCATCCCACACTGGTGCGCATGGAGGCTGTGCGCGGGAACAGGGAATCGAGTTTTTCGCCTTTTTCCCCGTGCCATATACAGAAATAGCCGGAACGATCCACCAGCTCACGCCGTGGGGCCGGAACATCGCGGTACTCGGGCAGCTCGGGCGGCGGCAGGGCCGCAAGCCTTTCGTAGGCCGGTGAACCGACGGGTAAAAAAACATCGTCTTCCGGCAGGCCCGAGCCGTCCTCCATGCACCGAATGAGGCGCCTCATCGCCGTGCCTCCTTCTCCGCGAACCACAAGATCTATGTCCGCGCAGTCGCGGTAGTCGAGAGGCGCAACCGTAGCATGCACACCCCCGGTGATGATAAGGGCTCCGGGCAGAACGGTCCTGGCAGAGGCGGCCAGTTTTTTTACAGTTTTCGCCTGATTCGAATATCCGGTAAAACCGATCAAATCGGGTCTGAAAGCGTTAATAGTGTCGGCAAAGGCATTTTCCGGCTTTTTTAATGAGGCAAGGTCAAGTATGCGTGTCTCATGCGTCTCATCAATCCCGCCCGCCACTATTTCAAGAGCGAGAGGCTCAAGGTGCAGGAATGAGTGCAGGCGCTGAGCGACCTTCAGTGTAATGTGCGGTCTGACCAGGAGAATTTTCATATTGTGATCCCATGTTATCACGAGGCTGTCACTTTATTTTAACCTCCGGGGCCGCGGCGGACAACCGAAACAGCCCCTTATCTTTCACGCGTTTCCGGTGGTGCGGCTGCGCGACAATATCCTCGATTTGCCTTGTTGGCCAATTCCCCTTCACGTGCTTGCGAGCAAATCCATCGCCAAGTCTCGGAAATCGCGCAGCCGGTGGAACGTTGCGCAATCCGCGTCATGCTGATTCGGGCCATTGATGTTCGAACGAGCGATGATCCCCAAATCGGCCCCGTCTATCGCCCAGGCCGCATAGTTGAAGGATTGCGACGGTTTCTCGACCTGTGCCACGCAGCCGGCCTGGAGCCAGTTCAGTCCATCCAGGCTGTAATAGAGCATTAGCAGTCCTCTGCCGTCGCACAGGCGGTCCGCAATCCTGTTGTCGACCATCGCTTGTGAGTTCAACGCCGGATTTGCCGTAGCCCAGAACATCCCTGAGACGGCATCCCACCCCACGAAGAACTTGAGCTGGCCTCCCGGCATCGGGTGGTATTGTGTAAATGACAGGCTCGCAAAATTGCCGTCATCCGTGAGGTCCAGCACACCGCAAACCCCGGTCTTGCGCACGGCACACAAGACCCGCAGACGCCCATACACATCGATGACGTTGGGCTCCAGGTACTTGCCGAATCTGTGTTCCCTCGATGCGTAGTCGAGCAAGCGGGCATCGACAGCCCTGCCGCTGTCAGGAGGATCCCGGAGCATCTCCGGAATCCCGGGTGCAGGTACGGGATTGGACATCCGCCAGGCCCGTTCGTCCATCAAGTCCTGCGACAGATCGCCGATGACCACGCACGGCCCGCGAAAGACGGGGTCGCCGAAACTCAAATCGTCAATCGCCCAATACAGTCGGTTGTCACGGACGACCATTCCCGTGTGACAATTCCAGAAATGCCCCTCGAACAAGCGAGTCGGCTCCGACCAAGTGAGGCCATTGTCGGTGCTTCGCACGAGAAATAAGTCGTCGTTACGGAACACGGTGCCGCCAACGAAGCCGAAAAGATATACGTCGCCGTCGTGCAGGAACGGGACCGCCGAGTAATACGGCAGTTCCGAGACCTCCCGCCAACTCATGCCGCCGTCGTCGCTGTGCACGATGTGTGTTCTGCTCAGATCTGCGCGCCGGGAAAAGAGGGGGTCGGTGTGGCGTGGGATGACGGGAACAACGGCCAGCCATTCGCTCGCACCCAAGTGAAGGAGACCGCAGCCCTCCACGTAGAAGCGCTCGTCGGAATTGTGCCAGATCACGGTTTCAGGTTGGGACAAGGGGTGGGCCATGCTTCGCTCCTCTATTGAGAATGAATCTGATGTGGCGGCCAACGGAC
>PWMO01000268.1 GCA_003558175.1 Spirochaetaceae bacterium | reverse complement strand
GAGGAGCAGGCCGTTCACGACGCATTGCTTCAGAGCGCGATGCGGGACAGCCGACGCGTGTTTCTCGAGACCATCCTGGAGACTAGCGAACCTCCGCCCGGCATGGAAGAAGAACTGTTCGGGCGCCACTACGAGCTGTTTGCCGCCCGCGGACGCATACGCAACGTGGACGGCGATACCGCCGCCATGCCGTCGCATTTTGGACTCCAGCCGCCGCTGAAGCCGTTCGCGCGCGAAGTGCGCGGCTACGGACACGCCAATTTTGCCGAAGACTTCGACCAGGTCTACCGCCGGCAGGCGCTCGTGGCCAAATCGTCGCGGCTCATCGAGACCTACCGCCTCGAAGAACTCTCAACAAGTATGGAAATTCATACAGATCGGCATCAACGGTTGGTCTGGTTTGACCGTTCGGGGCGCGATCACACGGTAGAGGCGCCGCTGACGTCGGCCGTGCTGCGGGGGCTGGCAACTCGGATGGCAGAGGATGCGCCGCTCAGGACCGATCCTGATAGCGGCGAACGGTATCACGTGGTGCGCCTCTACCAGGACTACTTCATTCCTTCGGTTACGCTTGCGCTGGCCGCCGAGTACTTCAACGTCACGCTTGAAGAACTCGAGGTCGTTCTGGGCAGCCACATTCTGGTTCGGCGGCCGCAGCAGTATGATTGGCAGGCCGGCGAGTGGGTGCCGTACCGGGTGATGCGCAGGCCGGCGCGCTACCGGCGCGATGGGTCGATGGCGGCTGAGGCGGTATACGAGACGCTTGAAGAGCTGCGCATACCGATTGATGAGCAGGGCGCCATGTTGATTAACTTCATGGGGCCTCGTTCGAGCGCTTCGCGAGACGGCCGGCAGACCTTCCCGGTGCGCCCATACCTGGGCTACGTGGCGCGGATACCCGGCGCGGATCCGGCCACGTGGCCACCGACGCGGGCGGTGGAGAACGCAATTCTGATGGTCGGAGCCTTCGCGCCGGGAATGGCCGCCGACGAACTGACAACGCCATTTGGTCTGATGTACGGCGTCGAGGTGCACGCAAACGCGCTGAACACAATCATCATGGACCGGTTCGTGCGCTATGTGCCGGGGTGGGCCGATCTCCTGGTAATCGTCGCGCTGGCGGCGATCACGTCGTTCATGACAGCGAGACTTTCGATTGTCTGGTCTTTTGTGGTTTCGCTGAGTATCCTGATCGCCTGGTTCTTTTCTACGTCGTTGGTGTTCGATGCCACCGGCTACGTGCTGAACTTCAGCGCACCAAGTCTGGCGGTGATCTTCTGTTTTGTTGCAATCGTGGTATACCGCGTGATGACTGAGGAGCGCGACAAGCGCAGAATCCGCGAAGTCTTCGGCAAGTACGTCAGTCCGCGGGTAGTCGACCAGATTCTGGAGCGGCCACCGGAGCTCGGTGGGGTAGACAAAGAGATTACGGTCTTCTTTTCCGATATCCGCGGGTTTACCACGCTGTCTGAGTCAATGACGCCGCAAGAACTGGTCAACCATCTCAATATCTACCTGACCGCAATGACCGACATCATTCTTGACTATGAAGGCACGCTGGACAAGTATGTCGGTGACGAAATCATGTGTTTCTGGGGTGCGCCGCTGCCGCAGGCAGACCACGCCTTGCTGGCCTGCAAGTGCGCTCTCAAGCAGACTGCCGCTCTGGCGGAGTTGAACGCCGGCTGGCCGCCGGAGAAGCAGATTCGTATCGGGATCGGCATCAATTCGGGCATCATGACGGTTGGAAACATGGGCTCTCTGGGGCGTATGAACTACACGCTGATGGGTGACAACGTCAACTTAGGTGCGCGTCTGGAAGGAACCAACAAGGAGTACGAGACGACGATCATAATCAGCGAGTACACCTACGGCCTGGTCAAGGACCGCGTTGTCGCGCGCGAGCTGGACAACATCCGCGTGAAGGGCAAGAATCGCCCGGTAGTCATCTATGAACTCATCGACCTGCTGGAAGACGGCCAAGAATCCACAGAATAGCATGAGAGTACCCGAGAGCAGAAATATTGCTGCCAACTTGCACGGCGAGCGCGTGCGGATGGTATCGGGCCGGCGCACGTGAATATGCGAATCAAAAGGGTTGTTCGAGGACTCATGCTTCTACTGTTTTTGTTGCCCGTTGTCGCCTGCGGACTGGAGGTGTTTGTGTACCTCGAGCCGCCGTTGGAGACGAGCATTTCACCGTCGTTGACGTCTGGTTCTGCTGAATCCATCGCAACGGTGCGATTCAGACACAACGTCAGGAACGACACTGTAGAGTTTCTTGGATACGAAATCTATTACAGGTTCTACATAGATATTGAAGAAGACGAACTGTTCCAGGAGCACCGGAGGACGGTCAATGCCGCAGACTCATTGCGCCCGGACAGACTGCTGCCTGATCTCGGGTATCGCAGGCTTACAAGAGCCGATTCGGTTCTCAGACCGCTCATCAGAATAGACAGCGAAATAAGAAACAATGAGGTCGATGTCCCCGTCGATGTCGTGTTCTTTCCCACGGGTGAGGAGGATCCAGGCGACGTACCCAGCGACGACGCATATGCGCGTTGGCCAGCCAACGTTGGGCAAACAGTGTTTGAAGTTATCACACTCCGTCGAACGGTTGATGCGGAAACCGACAGAGAGTCGTTTTTCCCGATAGACGGGACGAATTACAACAGTGAGAGGCATAGAGACGTTTCCGCTGCGATAAGGGAAGCTGTGGTCGATGGGCAGACCATTAGCATTGGACTGTTTGTCTTTGCTCTTGGTACAACATTACAAGGAGTGCCGCTGTACAGCGAAGCCG
>PWMO01000137.1 GCA_003558175.1 Spirochaetaceae bacterium | reverse complement strand
TTAGCCTCTTCGATTGCACGGGCAACGTCGTCGGCGGCGTCAAACAGACGTCGATACGATTCACGAACGGTCTGCAACTCATACTGAGCCTGCTCATACTGCTCCTGCGCCGGAAGAACTTCCGTTTCATAGTAGTCGGCGCGGCTCTCCTGCCAGGTTGTCAGGTCTCGTTCGAGGTCTTTGATCCGCACGCGCGCCTCAGAGACGTCTCTTTCCTGCTCGACAACGCGTGCCTGCATCGCGGCGAACTGCTGCCAGGACGCGAAACTGACAGGCAGATCATGGTCACGAAGCAGTGCGACCGTCTCCGCCAACAGCAACGGTATTTCGGCTCGCCATTCAACGGATTGCTGCCCGCCATCCGGCGATGGACCGGACGTCGACGCAGCAAGAACCACATCGAGAGCCCAGACTAGAGCAAAAGGAAGCTCGTCTGCCTGGTGCAGCCGCTGCAGAATCAGTTTCGGGTCCTCCGCAGCGTCGGGCGACTCCAGCACATCGGCCAAAGAGAGAGCGGCTTCGGTGCGCAGCGAATCAGCCCAGGCCGGAACCACATCCAGCAGGTCTTCATAGACTTCTGCAATTACGCGTCTCTCGCCATCGGTCCTCGCGTCGGCGAGCAGGCGGTCACGGTGCTCGGCGTGGTGCACGGACCGCCCGGTGTCCGTCTCTCGCAGCAGTTGCTGTATGAGTTCAAGTCGAAAGAGTTCTTCGGCGACCATCTCGTGCAAGGCGCGAAGCGCGCCGTTGGCAGCGTCACGCAACTGCTCGTCGTCCCGGTTCGAGAGGGCGATCGTGTAGGATTCGAGTAACCATTCAATCGCCGACTCGCTGAGATCGAAGCCGGCGGCAACCAGAAGAAAACCCAGGTCGGCAACCTCGGCGGCAGAATCGAACGCGAGCTCCAGATCCGCCGTAACCGCCATGCGCGACTGAGCAACGCTGAGCTGGGACGGGTGGCCCGCTTCGCTGCCGATAATGGCTTCGAGAACCTCCTCGGCCTCCTGCAATGCCGAAGCGCGACGTAGAGCTTCCCCGTACCGCAGGATCTCCAGCAATGCCTGAAGACGTCCTGCTGAGTCCCAGTTCTGCACGCTGACTTCAAGTGACTGCAGCGTCCGCTCCATGACGGTTGTGTCGGCAACGTACCAGACCTCCCAACGCGATTCGTAACGTTGTCGGGCGACGTTCACAGAACGCTGCGATTCTTCCACAAGCGCCGACAGGCTTCCCAGTTCAGCGTGCGTAGCGGCCAGCTGCGAGGTCAACCGTTCCAGCTCGGCCACCTGAAAATCGAAGCTCTGCTGAGCCGAGAACAGCGCGGCAGTAGCTTGTGCGTGACGTCCCCGCGTTTGTGACTCCGTATCGCGGCCGGCGCTGCGGTCGGCGGCGTATGCAGCGACAGCCTCCGCTACCGAAACGCGATGCTCAAGCAGTGCGAGTCGGGCCTCCAGGTGAGCAATCTCCCGTGCCGTCGGGTCAAGCGAACTGGTGGGGAACCGACGCCGCATCTCCTCTTCCAGCCCGTGAATGGCGGTCTCCGCGGCATCGATCCTCCGCTCTGCGTCGTCAACAAGCTGATTCCAGAATTGTAACTGCTCATCGATATAGGCAACCGCCCCCGTGGTATCCTCTTCGCTCGCGAGGAGAAGACGGGTGCGCTCCTCCTGAAGAAACCGGATGCCGCTGCGGGCGAGAGCTCGAGCGTCTTGCGCCTGAGCCGCAGCGGCAAGATGCGAATCCAGCACTGCTGCAAACGACTCAGCTTCTGCTTCTGCTGTAACGCTGAGGTCCGAGATCAATTGCGCGTACGAATTGTCGAAAGCGGAAAGCGTTTCCTGCCAGCGTCGGCGCCCGGAATCGTACAGCGCGAGCATCCCGTCTATCCAGTCCGCCCGAGCGTCAGCCAGCTCAGTTACGGCGAAGTCCCATCTCTGTTCGCCCTCCAGGTATGCCGATTGCGCGTCGCTCTCCCATCGAAATTGCTCCTCAAGCAGACGTCTCTCAGCCGCATTCCATTCTTCCAGCCCGCGCTCGAAGCCGCTGCGAAAACTCTCTTGCCACCGCTCCATCTCCACAATGAGACTTGCCGGCGTCGTGAGTTTCTGATCGAGGCCATCAACACGCTCCGGTGGGCTTCCGATTTCATCGTCCATTTCGCGAGTGAGCCGAGCGGCCAGCTCGGGAGCCGTGCGCGCTTCGCTCTTGCGCCTCAGCGACCACGTATCGCCAAAACGCAGCGCGTGGAACGCCTGCCCGGCGTGCACCGTCAGGCGGGAACCTTCCGCTCGCACGCGTCGCGCCTGTTCGTCCAGACTGCGCTTCACTGCAGCCCGCTCCGCCTCTCGCTGAAGCGGGTCAAGAGAATTGAGATAATTCTCCATCGCTTGCGTGGCGTCACGCAGCCAGCTTGCGTACCAGTTATCCGCAAGCCGCTGCACTTCTTGTTGCCAGTGCTCGGAGTCGCGCTGTGCGAGCTCCGCATTACGCTGCAACGGATCACCGGCGTCATCACGCACGATGACACCTGCCTCCACCACAAATCCGTATCTGAGCCCTACCTCGTCAAACTTGCGTGCCAACCACTGCGGATCCGCGTCGGGCAGTTGCAGCGCGGGCGGTCCGCCCTCCAGATAGAAATGATACTGCTCAAGCAACCCACCTTGCGCCGGCTGAAGGCCGCGCAACAGGTGATCCTCAGCCGGAACGGCCGACAAGACCCCAACCGCAACGCCGGCCGCCAGGAGCAGCCGTCGAATACGCGTCAACACCACGTTCTCCCTCCTCTAATACCGAAACTGCCGCATGCGTGCGCTGCACGCCGGTGGAGT
>PWMO01000114.1 GCA_003558175.1 Spirochaetaceae bacterium | reverse complement strand
TTTCTGTTTGTGCTCTCGGTGCTGCCGGGCTTTCCGTGGTACGTGCTGGTGCCTCTGGGGCTGATGTCGGCCTTTCTTGGCCTTACGCTTGGTCGCCGCCAGCTCATCGATGCCGAACGGGCCACGGCGGAGGAGAAGAAAGCCAAAACCAAGGAAGCGCCGGCCGAGATATCGCCGGTGGCACCGCTGGATCCAATATCGCTTGAACTGGGCTACGGGCTGGTTCCGCTGGTGGACAAGGACAAGGGCGCGGAGCTGCTGGACCGCGTGACCCGGATCCGACGCGAGACGGCGCTCGACCTGGGGCTGGTGGTGCCGCGTATCCGGATTATCGACAACATGCGTCTGGACCCGTCGGAGTACTGCATCAAGATCCGCGGAGTGGAGGTTGGACGCGGCGTGATCCGGATGGGCCGCTATCTCTGCATCAATCCCGGCGGCGAGCGCGACGAGATACCGGGCGAAGAAACCGTCGATCCGGCCTTTGGGTTGCCGGCTCGTTGGATCACCGAGGAGTACCGCGAGCAGGCCGAGCGCGGCGGCTTTACGGTGGTTGATTCGCCGTCAATTATTGCGACCCATCTGACCGAGGTGATCAAGCGCAATGCGGCGGACATCCTCGGCCGGCAGGAGGTCAAGGGTATTCTGGAGGCGTTGCGGCGTGACTACCCGGCGGTAGTGGAAGACGTGCAGGGTGTGCTCTCGCTGGGAGACGTGCAGAAGGTGCTGCAGGGTCTGCTGCGCGAGCAGGTCTCGATTCGCAACATCGTGGCGATTCTGGAGGCGCTTTCGGACTACGGCAACGTCACCAAAGACGCCGGCTTTCTGGTGGAAAAAGTGCGCCAGGCGCTCAAACGGCAGATCTCATTGCAGTACGCCGATGAAGACAAGGCGCTTCGTGTCCTGACTATCGAGCCGTCGCTGGAGCAACGTATCATCGAGTCTCGAGTTGAGACTTCCGGCGGGGTGGTGGCGGCCATGCCGCCCGACGTGCAGCGCAAATGGATCACCGCGCTGCGCAACGCCATCAAGAGCGTCCAGGACCGCGGCGTGTTCCCGATCGTGCTCTGCTCGGAGGCGGCGCGACCGCTGGTCAAGGCCAGCGCCGCGCGAGATATCGCCGACCTGGTGGTCCTGTCGGTGCCGGAGATCATCGCTGAGATTCGAGTAGAGAGTGTGGGCGAGATATCGTTAGAAGAGTGAGAGGGGAAGAATGGAGTACTTCGTAGAGCAAGCGGCCTCCCATAGAGAGGCGGAAGCCAAGATTCGCGAGAAATACGGCGACAAGGCGCGAATCATGCACCACAAGACGGTGCGGATGGGGGGATTCTTCGGGCTGTTTACTCGCGAAGGCGTTGAGGTGACCGGCTATTTCTCGCACGAGCCGCCGCGCAGCCGTACCGAGGCGCCGCGCAAGCCCGTTGACCTGGAAGAGGAGAAGCGCAAAATACTGGGCAGTGTGAAGTCGGACAAAACCATGGACCTCGTGCTCAAGGAGCTGCAGTCCATCAAAGAGCAGATGAATCAACCGGTGTCGCTTCCCGCAACGCCCGCCGAACATCCAACGCTGGGCAGAATGCAGCAGCTGATGCAGCACAATGACTTCACGCCGGCCTTCATCACGGAGATGATCAAGCGGCTTCGCGCAACGTTTTCCATCGATCAGCTTGAGGACGAGGAGACCGTGGAGGCACAGTTGGTGGACTGGATCGGCGATTCGATCCGGATCTACGACGGGGAGCGCGGGGCGCGACCGGAGGTCTTCGTGCTGGTGGGGCCGACTGGTGTCGGGAAGACGACCACCATTGCCAAACTGGCCGCGCTGCACGGCATGAACGGCAGCCAACGGCCGGCCAATGTGCGCATGATCACGATAGACAACTATCGTATCGGTGCGCGTGAACAGATCGAGACCTACGGCAATATCATGGACATTCCGGTTGCGTGTGTGGACACGGCGCAGGAGATGAAGAAGCAGATAGCCCTCTATCAGGACGCCGACATCGTGTTTGTTGATACCATCGGCAAGAGCCCGCGCCAGTTCAGTCAGCTCGGTGAGATGAACGAAGTGGTGCGTGCGTGTGGCGGGTCGGCACAGGTGCATCTGGCGATCAGCGCGACAACCAAGACCAGCGATCTCTATGAACTGATGCGTCAATTTGAGCCGTTCGGCTATCGGTCGATAATAATAACAAAGCTCGATGAGACCACGCGGATCGGCAACGTGATCAGCGTTCTGCACGAAAAGCAAAAGCCGGTTTCGTATCTCACCGACGGTCAGCGGGTTCCGGAGAATCTGGAGCCCGCCACGGCCGAGCGACTACTGCTGACGCTGGAGGAGTTCCGTATCAACCGGCGGCAGGTAGCGCAACGCTTTGCAAACCCAAATGACGGAGAGTCGAATGGCTGATCAAGCAGAAACCCTGCGTGAGCTGATGAAGAACAAGAACAGCTCTACGGAATCGCGGACGCGCATCATCACGGTTGCCAGCGGTAAGGGTGGCGTCGGCAAGACCAATATCTCTACCAATCTCGCGATAGCCTACGCCCGCCTGGGCAAACGGGTGATCCTGATGGACGCCGATCTGGGCCTTGCCAACGTGAACGTTGTGCTGGGGATGATCCCCAAATACAATCTGTACCACCTGATTCGCAAGCAGAAGACGATGCGCGACATCATCATGGACACCGAGTACGGCATACAGATCGTCGCCGGTGCGTCCGGGTTCGCAAAGATTGCTAATCTGTCCGAAGAAGAGAGACACAGCTTTATCAGCGAGCTTTCGGAGATGTCCAGCGCCGATATCATCATCATCGATACCAGTGCCGGGGTTTCGAACAATGTGCTGGCGTTTGTTGCGGCGGCGGACGAGGCAATTATCGTGACTACTCCGGAACCCACCGCGATCACCGATGCGTACGGCATCATCAAAATCATCGCTACCGAGATCGATAACCTGGGAATTGGGCTCAAGCTGGTGGTAAACCGGGTAAAGTCGGTTACCGAGGGCAAAAAGGTTGCCGAACGGGTCATCAACATTGCCGGGCAGTTCCTCAACCTGAAGATCGACTATCTTGGCTATGTCTATGAAGACCCCTCGGTTCATCAGGCGGTGCTGCGTCAGAAGCCGTTTCTGGCCGCTGATCCACGAGGTAAAGCTTCGGCCTGTGTTTCGCATATTGTTGGACGCCTGGAGAACGTTGAATACCGTGAGGGCGGAGGGATCGGCAAGTTTATCAAGCGCCTGCTGGGCCGCAACGGGGTGGATTGACACGCCTTGACGGGGCGTATCATTTTTCCTACTCTGTAGGGCACGAAAGGCAGGGTGCGCGGGAGAAACTAGAGGCGCGATTTGCATGAATAACCGGGTGAGATTCATCGCCGGCTGTGCCGGATTTGCTCTGGTTCTCTCGGCCGTTACCGGACTGTTTGCCGGTATCCCTGCGGGCAGGGTGCTGCTGCGCGCCGGGATCAGCGGTCTGCTGTTTGGACTGTTTGCCGTGGGTGCTCAGGCAGTTGTAGCACGCTATCTCCCCGAGCTGAACGCGCTGCTGGAGGGAAGCACCCGGAGTAGCGGGGGCGAAAGACAGACGCCCGGAGTGGACATCGTGGTAGACGATGAAGAGCCGCTGGGTGACGCCGGCGTTGCGCTGGAGACTGAGCAAGACAACTTCGAGCGCGCCGGACCGGAAGAAGCCGCCAACGCCGAGACCGGCGAATCGGCAGGCGCAGTAGCCGGAAGCGCGCCGGACGATGGAGATGATCTGGTTGAAGTAGTGCCGACGCCCGATGAACTGGCGGCCGAGGCAGAAGAGATAGGCACGGACGAGCGGCGTCCCGCTGCCAAACCGGAGTACGATCCGGCGGACGCCGTAGATCCCGGCAGTGTGGATCAGTTGCCCGACGTCGGGAGCTTCTCCGACGGCTTTGCGGATGCGGGTGATGCCAATGACGATTCCGGTGGATCCTCTCAGTCCGATGATCAGGATCCGGCCATGATGGCGCGTGCGCTGCAGACTATGTTGAAAAGGGATACGTGAGGATGGGCGATAACCTTCTGGCCGAGAAGACCGAAGAAGAACTCTGGCGGCTCTATCGCGACAGCAAGAATCCGGAAATCCGCGAGATGCTGGTCAAGCAGTACGCGCCGCTGGTCAAGTACGTGGCCGGGAAGGTTGCCGTCGGTATGCCACACAACGTAGAGTTTGACGACCTCGTGGGGTACGGCGTGTTCGGCCTTTTTGACGCGATAGAGAAGTTCGATCCGGATAAGCATGTAAAGTTCAAAACCTACGCCGTCACCAGAATTCGTGGCGCGATTTTTGACGAGCTTCGTTCAATAGACTGGGTACCGCGTTCGGTGCGCCAGAAGACTCGTGAGATAGAAGAATCGGTTCGTCGGCTGGAGGCGTCGCTGGGGCGAGCTGCAACCGACGCCGAGATCGCACGCGACCTCGGGATAACCACCCGCGAGCTGGAAAAGCTGATGCTCAAGATCAGCGGGACATCGATTCTGTCGCTGAACGATGTCTGGTACACCGGTGATGACAACGACAAGGTTTCCATCGCCGACAGTATCGAGTCGCCCCAGAGTCTCAATCCTGACGTGATCGTAGAGAAAGACGAGATCAAACGCGTCATCGTGCAGGCGATTCAGGAGCTTCCGGAAAAAGAAAAGACGGTTCTGGTGCTCTATTATTATGAAGACTTGACGTTGAAGGAGATCGGCCAGGTACTTGAAGTAACCGAGTCGCGCGTCTCTCAGCTGCACACCAAGGCCATCATGCGACTGCGTGCCAAGCTGACCAACATCAAAAAGGGGATCATGTAACATGGTCAACATGTCTCAGCTGCAGACCTACATGAAGAAGCAGCTGGACGAAGACAAGCAGCGCCAGTACGTGCACGTGTCCGGCGACACCCTCGAGGAAGCGCTGCGCGAGGCGTCGATCGAGCTGTCACTTCCCATCAAGAAGATAGACTACGAGATTCTGGAAAAGGGCTCGCGTGGTCTCATGGGACGGGTGAAAAAGCCGTTTCTGGTACTCGCGTATCCGGCGGGGGCCGCCGCGTCGGCATCCGACGAGTTCTTCGATTCCGGATTTGGATTTGACGAAATTGAAGAAGAGATCGACCGTGACGGTCGTGTCTTCGTACGCCTGACCCCGGACGGGGTGATGCTCAAGGTGTCCAGTCCGGAGCGCGGCGGTGCACGCGCCACGGAGCGCATGGCCATGGAGAAGCTCGTTTCGCGCACCGACGCGGAGCTCGACTCCAACCTGATCTCGAAAGTGGTCAAGCTGGCCGACGGCGAGTTTGTCAAGGTGGGTTCGCTCCAGTACAACCCGGCCGCCGATGCGGTTCTCTCGGTAGAGATCACCGACCAGGAGATGAAGGCGTATCTTACCGCGCTGCCCCCGGGCAGGGGCGGCACCGACCCCGACCGTGATACCATTCTCAGTTTTCTGCAAGCGCACAGTGTAGTTGAAGGGTTGAAGGAAGAGACGATCAACTCCCTCGTTGATGAGCCGATCTACAAGGAGCCGGTTCTTGTAGCGGAGGGCGCCAGGCCACAGGACGGTGCCGACGCCCGGATAGTGATGAATTTCGAGACCGACTCCGGTCGTGTCCACCTGAAAGAGACCGACGGAAGGGTCGATTTTAAAGAGCTCAACCTGGTTCAGAACGTGGTAGAAGGCCAGGTGCTGGCCAAGAAGATTCCTGCGGAACGCGGCAAGCCGGGGCGCACCGTCACCGGCAGGCTGATACCCGCAACCGACGGAGCGGATGCCTCGATTCAGGTGGGCAAGAATGTCCGTCTGGCGGAAGACAAACAGGCGGCCTACGCTGAGATAAACGGGCAGGTGACGCTGGTTGCCGGCAAGATTAACGTTGAGCCGGTGTACGTGATCAACGGGAACGTCAACCTCAAGACCGGCAACGTGCTGTTTCTCGGCACCGTGCTGGTGAAGGGAAACGTTGACGACGGGTTCAACGTCAAGGCAGCCGGCAACATCGAGGTGATGGGAAACGTCGGCAAGAGCATCCTGGATGCGGAGCAGGACGTCATTGTCCACCAGGGAATTGCAGGAAAGGGCAGTGGCACAATCCGCTGCGGCAGGAATCTCTGGTCCAAGTTCATCGAGAACGCCATTGTAGAAGCCGGGGGAATCGTTGCCGTAAGCGACGGCATTATCAATTCCGAGGTTAGCTCACACAAGAAGGTGATCTGTCGCGGCAAGCGGGCCAGCATCGTCGGCGGCCGGATCCGTGCCAGCGAAGAGATCGATGCCAAGACACTCGGCTCGGTGGCCGGCAGCGAAACGCACCTGGAGGTAGGCTACGATCCGGTGAGCAAGAAGCGGCTGGTGGAGCTCGAGGATCGCAAGCACGATCTCAACAGAGAACTGGAAGAGATAGACCGCAATCTCGGTACGCTCGAGAATCTCAAGCGTCAAAAGGGGAGTCTGACCAAAGAGAAAATTCAGCACCTGGTCGAAGAGCAGCGACGCAAGCAGGAGATTGTAAAAGAGCTGAAGCGGGTCAATTCAGAATGCGAAGAGATCCAGCAGTACCTGAGTGAGCTGAAGCTGCACGGCCGCATCAGCGCCTCCGGCACCGTCTATCCTGGGGTGAAGCTGCACATTAAAGAAGCCAACCTCGAGGTACGAAGCGAGTTCAAGGCGGTTACCTTCATCAACGAGGCAAATACGGTTAAAGTCACGAAGTACGAGGAGACTGACGAAGATATAAGTATCACGCGGAAGGGCTGAATGGCTATTCAACCGATTGACCTGCAAACCCTCTTTCTCCGTCTGAATCAGATCGGCCAGGAGCAGTCTGCCGAGCGGAACGCGCTGTTGCAGGGCCAGGCGGTAGCCGGGTCGGAGCTCGCACGTCAGAGTGAGCTCGAGAAGAGCGTGGTGAGGGAACCCCACGATGTTGAAGGTGGGCCTGAACAGCTGCATGACGACGAGGAGCGCAGCGCGGAACAGAAACAGCAGGAGTCCGATCGCAAGCGGTCGCAAGACCAGGATGAACAGGATCTCTTTCGCGATCCGGATCTCGGACGCAACGTGGATGTCACGGGGTAGACGCGCAGATGACCTGGTTTTCCGTGCTGCTGGTGAATGTCCTGTTCACCGGCGCGGCGCTGCTCTACCTTGCGCGCCGTATCGAACGACGCATCGAGCCCACTGCGGTTCTGAACGAAATTCGAGCTGAAGTCGACGAGCTGATCGTCGAGTTCAATCAAACTACCGAACGCAATATCGCTCTCCTCGAAGAAAGAATTGTTCGGCTCAACCGCATTATCGAAACTGCGGACCGACGAATCACCGTATTGAAGCGCGAAACCGAGTCTCACGACGCCGGAACGCGCGTTTACAGCGATATCGTACAGCAGGCGGCGCTGCAGCGCCGCAAAGAGCACAAAGAGCGCTCAGAGAATGGCGAGGTGACCTCCGCCGACGGGCAGACCGAAACCGATTCAACCGAAGAGCGTCGTCGTCAGATCATCGACCTGTACGAAAAAGGAATCGCGTCCAACATCATTGCCGCACGGGTTGGAACAACCGTCGGCGAAGTCGAGCTGATCGTATCGCTGAGAAAAAGGAAGTCTTGAACAGATGGGCCGAATCATCGGAATAGACCTGGGAACAACCAACACCGTAGCAGCCTTCGTTGACGGCGGCGAACCGCGCATAATACCGAACGACCGGGGGAGCCATCTCACGCCGTCGGTAGTTGCGTTCACTGTTAGCGGTGATATTCTCGTCGGCGAATCGGCGCGCAACCAGGCGGTGGTGAACGCGGAAAGAACTGTGCTGTACATCAAGCGTTCCATGGGCCGCAAGCGGGCGATTGAGGTTGACGGCGTGCAATACAGCCCACCGCAGATCAGTGCCCTGATTCTCAAAAAGGTCAAGGCAGACGCTGAACGCTATCTGGGAGATGAGGTGCGGGAGGCGGTGATAGCGGTTCCGGCACATTTCTCCGACCCGCAGCGCAAGGCCACCGTCGAAGCCGGCCGGCTTGCAGGGCTGACGGTTCTGCGCATCATCAATGAGCCGACCGCTGCGGCGCTTGCCTACGGCACGCGGTTCCGTGGAGACAAGCGTATCGTGGTGTACGACCTCGGCGGCGGTACTTTCGACGCCACCTGTCTGCAGACCGAAGGCGATACCTTCACCGTGAAAGCGAGCTGCGGCGACAATCATCTCGGCGGCCTGGACTTCGACGCAGCTCTCAACCGGGCGGTGATCGAGCAATTCTCCGAACAGGCCGGGTTCGATTTTAGCTCCGATCCGGTGTTGATGCAGCAGCTTGGTGAGCTGGTCGAACGGGCCAAAATCGAGCTTTCGAGCAGCGATCACGCATCCGTGGCACTGCCGTTCTTTGTGGCCGGCGGCAAGCCGCTGCATCTGCAGTGCAGCATTCGCCGTGCGCAGTTCGACCGGCTGGCCGAATCACTGGTGCAGAAGTCAATCGATCTCACGCTCAGGGCGATCTCGGATGCATCGTTTGATCGTGACGGGATCGACAGCCTGGTGCTTTCGGGAGGTTCGAGTCGGATTCCTCTGGTTCAGCGACGGTTGCGTGAGGAGCTCGGCGTCAAAGAGGTCGCGCTGGTGAATCCGGATGAGATCGTGGCGCTGGGCGCGGCGGTTCAGGCGCAGATGCTGGTCGACAGCAGTCAAGAGGTAGAACTCCGCGACGTGGTCTCCTGTACCCTTGGCGTCGAGATCGACAACGGCCGGTTTGTCGCGCTGATTCGCAAGCAGACACAGATACCGGCGGAGACCCGACGAACGTTTACCACGGTGACCGACAACCAGAGCGCAGTGGAAATCCATGTCCTGCAGGGCGAAGAGCTGAATGCAGGTGCCAATCAATCGCTCGGGCGGTTTCTGCTCTCGGGGATTCGCGAGGGCGCGCGGGGCGAGCCGCGGATCGAGGTGCGGTTCTCGGTCGATGCCGACGGTATCGCGCACGTGGCGGCACGAGACAAGGATACCGGTGCCAGTCAGCAGATCACGGTGCACCCGGTCAGTGACGAGGACGACCAGCAGCGGCTGCACAGCCGTGTCTCGGTGTTCCTTGAGCGCATTGAGCAGCTCAGCCGGCGCGCCGACGCCGACATCGACGACCGCTTTCGGAAAGAGATTGAAGACCTCACGGCACACGCGCGGCGCGCGCTCGAGCGCGGCGACCTGAAGACCATGCGCGAGAGCTACGTTGCGCTTGAAACAATCATTGACGAATTGCAGCTGATTGTCGCGGAGCCGGAGGCAGATGATGCAGGTGCTTGAGGCGTGCCGCGTTCTCGGCGTGCGGTTGAACGTTGATGCGGCGGAACTCAAGCAGTGCTACCACCGACTGGTCAAGTTGTATCACCCGGATGCAGGCGGCGATACGGCGGACCGCAACCGGCTCGAGCAGGTGGTCGATGCTTACCGCATACTGAGCGAGCGAACCGCCACGGTGGTGAAGTTCCCGCAGCGCAACGGCACACGGTCGAACCCCGGGCCGACGGCACGTGACGGAGCTGCCGCGCGTTCCGCGGGGCGTGAAAGGCCGTCGACGCGTCGCCGGCAAGCGACAACGCGTGATGAAGCCAAAGCGCAACGCCGCCAGGGGACCGACGTCTCGCCGTCGGAGCTGGCCGCTCTCGGTCACCTTGTCATTCACAGCCGCAACGCCGCCACACGCGCCTTCTCCGCGCGGCGGCTCGGAAACTCGGGCAAGCGTTCTTCCTACGCGTTTCTGCGCCGCGCACTCTACGATCCCAACCCGCTGGTAGTAAAATCGGCCGTTCGCGCCATCGGCGCACTGAACGTAGTTCAGGGTGCCGGAGAGCTCGGCAGCGTGTTCTGCCGTGGCGATACCGAGCTCAAGCATCTGGTGCTGGACATTGTCGAGCGCAGTGACGTACGTTTCCGCGATACGATCATGGTCGGCTTGCGCGATGAGGACGCCTCGGTGCGCCGCAGATGCCTCTCACTCTACGCCCGCGCGAGCGCATCGCGACAGCGACAGCACGAAACCGAACGGCAGCCGCAGCGGCAGGCCGGTGGAGGAAGGTGAGCGCATGGAATCGCACGCGGTAGCCGAGAACCGGCTGAACTCGATGTTCCGCCAGGACACCGAGGCAATGATCGATCTGCTGTACCTCGTTGTTGGTCGTCTGCAGCGCGGTGAATCGGTTGGCAGCTCCATCGACCAGGCGTTTCGTTATGCCCACTCGATTCGGTCGGAAGCGTCGTTCCTGCAGTACGGTTCCGTGGTAGAGGCCGCGCGCGAACTTGAGTCGATACTGCGAGGCTGCCGGGCACGTGGCGGCGTTTCCGCCGAAGATGTTGAGGCGCTGCGTAACGCAATTGTGGGGCTGGAACACGCGTTTGCCTCGTTGCCGCAAGCCGAGAGCGAAGACGGAGCGCAACCGGCTGCCGATTCAGGCAGCCTGCTCGACATACCGCTTGATCAACGGCGTCTCAGGCTGCTGCGTGATTCGCGGCTGCGCGGTGAGAAGCTCTACCTGGTGCGTTGCCGAATTGCCGAAATGCCCCAGATGCTCGCGCCACGGCTCTACCTGGTGATCGGCAACCTGGAGAAAGCGACCCACGTTCTGGATACGCTCCCGCGGCTTGACGAGTCCGAGGGAGACAGCGATGTGCTCGAAGTACTGTGTACGGTACCCGGAGGCGAAGAGGCCATTCGGAGGGCACTTATGGTTGACGCGGTAGAAGACGTTGAAATCCAGGCGCTGGAGTATGCAGCCGTGGACACCCAGGCGCGCGGCGGGGACGCTGCGTCCGGTCAGCTGCCCATCTCTCGCGTAAGCGTGGGAATCGACACCCACGAGTACGAGCAGCTCTGCCTTCATGCGGACGAACTCACCCACCAGCTGCGGGAAATACGGACACGTGACGCAGAACAGCTGAAGACGCTGTCGCGCGAGTCACAGCTGCGACTCGCCTTGAGCGAGCGGCTTGCCGAAGCGGTGGGCAAAACGGTGTACGCCAATTCCTACCTTTCGGCGCACGAGCTGCTTGAGCCGCTTCCGACAATCGTTCGCCGTCTGGCGCGTGACACCGGTAAAGAGGTGAAGGCGCAGTTGTCATGTGACGACGTTTCACTCTTTCTGCCGGTAGCCGACGTTCTGCGCGACGCAATCCTGCACCTGGTGCGCAATGCAGTCTACCATGGTATCGAGCCGGCGGTAGAGCGACGCAGTGCAGGCAAGCAGGAACCCGGGGTAATTCGCATTGCGGTCCGCAATGAAGCAGCAAATGCGGAGATTACGGTGGCGGACGATGGGCGCGGGTTGCCCGATCCG
>PWMO01000053.1 GCA_003558175.1 Spirochaetaceae bacterium | reverse complement strand
GGCAGATGAGCGTTTCGGCCGGCAGTTTCACCCAGACGGGGGATAACGAGACAAACGAGCAGGTTGTCGCAAGTCTTGCGGTCTCCGGTAGCGGGAACGTGGTGTGGGACGGTGCTGCGGACGGGGGCACGCTCGGCATCAGCGGAGCACTGACGCGTGACTCGGGTACGCTGGAGTTCAATCGCAAGAAGGTGAACATCGGTACGGAGGTGGCTGGAGCGGTCACGTTCTATGACCTGAGAGTTCCCGCTGGGGTGACATTGACTCCGGCCGCCGACACTGAGGTAACGGTGCTGCGCAACCTGCTGGTGGCCGACGGCGGTTCGTACGACCCAGCAAATGACCCAACGCTGCTGTTGGGCACTGCTGCAGGGGAGGCGGGCGAGATTACCGACGGCAACGCCAGTCCGGTGAACCTGGGCACGGTGATTGTCGACACGCAGACCAGGACCCTGCAGTCCTCGGTAGCGGCGGCAAGTCTTGATATCCGCAGCGGCGGGACGGTAGCCACTGCCGGCAATGACCTGACGGTAACTGGCGCGCTGAGCACCAGCGACGGGGGTGGAACGCTTGTGGCTGCCGACTCCGAGACGATCACGGTTGGTGGTGATTTCACTGTCGGAGCGTTGACCGCTGCAAACAGTACGGTGGTGTTGGATGGAGAATCCGCGGTGGAGCTCGGCGCCGGGTACACTTTCTTCAATTTGACGGTCAGCACACTGGAGCAGGCCAACACGGTCACTCCGGCAGGCAACGTGACGGTGGACAACACGCTCACACTGACGCGAGGTACCTGGGTAGCGGGCTCGAACGCGCTGATTCTGAAAAACAGCGACTGGGACTCCAGCTCCGGCGACTTCACGTTTGCGCAGGACACCTCGACGGTAGAGCTGAAGGCGACGGCGCCGACGGTTACGCAGAAGCCGGCAGACCGGTTTTACAACCTGACGTTTGCGCAAGGCGGAACGCTTGCTTCCGGCATTGAAGTAGAGAACAGTTTCACCGCTGCAACCGGCGGCAGCGGCGGGACGCTGACGCTTGGGGCGCACACGCTTTCGGTGGCAGGTGACGTTGAGCTGGCTCCCGATCCCGAGGGCAGCGGTGCGACACTGGCAGCCGGCACATCCACACTGCTGCTCAACGGCAGCGGTGACCAGAGTGTACGCTCAATCGGGCAGAGTTGGAACAACCTGACCGTTGCCGACAGGACTGCCGGCACGGTGACCTTTGGCGACGACTTTGAGGTCGGCGGAACCTTCAGCGTGAATGGGCCGGGAGAGTACCACGTGACGCTTGCTGCCGGTGGAACGGCAGTAGGTCCGGTGACTTTCAATAACGGCGGCGTCCTCACCATTGGCGGGGGATTTACCTTCAGCGGCGGGGTGGTAGCCACTGCGCCGAGCGCAAAGTTTATTGCCGGGACGATCAGTGCGGCGGGCGACGGGGTGATCAACCTGGGAGCAACCGGCACTACGGTCACGGAGGACGCAACTGTCGGTGGCGCATCAACGGGGGAGATTTCCCTTGCCGCTGTGACGCTTGAAGACGGGGTCACCCTCACTCTGGGCGCTGGAGCGGCAACGCCGATAACAACCGGAGCGATTGACAACAGCACAACAGCCAACAGTGCGAGCCTGATGTTTGATACGCTCGGCGCTGTCACGGTTGGCGGCGTGGTTGGCGGTACCCGGCCACTACAGGCGGTGACGGTCACTCAGAGCGGCGGAAGCAGCTTCAGCGGGGCCGTCAGCGCTGCCAACCTAACCATCGAGGATACCGCTGACGGCGAGACGGTTTCATTTGAAGGCGATCTCACGCTAAGCAGCGGTATGTCGGTGGCCGCAGGTACCGCTGCATACAACGTTTCGCTCACCGGTGAGAGCAACAGCGTTGCCGGGGAGACGCAGTTTCTGAATACCGGCGTGTTAACCCTGGGAGACGCTGCGGGGGATAGCCTGAGCTTCAGCGGCGGGGTGACGGCAACCGCGCCGAGTGAGGTACGGCTCGCGGGAGCAATTGAGACCGGTGGCGGAGTCGGCGCGAACATTGAGTTTGGCAGCGGCGGTTCGGACGTTGTACTGATCGGCAACACCGTACTCAACGCCGGCGGCGCTGACATCACTCTTGGCGGAGTGGTAGACGCTGATGCGGCGGCAAGCAACCGGGAGCTGACACTGAACTCCGGCGGCACGACAACCTTGAGTGGAGCGGTTGGTCAAGAAGAGGCGCTATTCAGCCTGAGTACCGATGCCGGGGGGACAGCGGCAATCAACGGTGGCTCGGTGACCACGCGGGGGAATCAGAGCTACGGCAATAACGTAACGCTTGGAGCCGCCACGGCACTTGAGACAACGGCAAACGACGGCGAGATACGCTTTACCGGGCAGCTGAGCGGGGCTCAGGATCTGAGCGTTACTACCGCTGGAGCGGGGGTGGTAGACTTTGGCGGCGATGTGACCGTGGGTGCGACCGTAGACGATGCGCTTCGCATAACCGCTGCTGCGCTGGAGCTGGCCGGCGGTGCGGACATCGACACCAGTGGCGGCGGAGCGCTCAACGGCGAGATCTATCTTGCGGTAGACGGGCTCACGTTGAACGGAGCCAGTGAAGTCAACGCCGGCAGCGGCAACGTGACGCTGACGCCGCGCACGGAGACGCGCAGCGTTGAGTTTGGTGATGCGAGACTGCTCGCTACCGATGTGTACTACAGCTCCGACTGGCAGAACTTCACCGCAGGCTCGTTCACGGTGGGCTCCGCGGCTCACACCGGAGACATTACGCTCAGCGGTGTGGCAAACGCCGGCTATCCGCTTGAAGTAAGGAATGGAGGGGCCGCCTCGATCACCGTGAGTGCGG
>PWMO01000089.1 GCA_003558175.1 Spirochaetaceae bacterium | reverse complement strand
GGCGGAGTTCAACGTGCCGGTGAACGGCGTAGCACCGCACGCAATCGAAACCGTGATGAGCGGGCAATGGAGCGCTGAGAAGCGCAAGACAATTGTAGACGCCATTCCGCTGAAGCGACTCGGTCAACCGGAAGAGGTCGCAGCCGCGGTGCTCTTTCTCGTCTCGCCGGGTTCAGCCTTTATAACCGGAGAGATCATAAACATGAACGGCGGGTACCTGATGGACTAACCGCCCATCTGCCGGTCGGCGCCGGCTGTGGCGCCGACCATGCGAGACTCAGCGGCGGTCGCGCTGGGTCAGTTCGAGCCGAACGTGGTCCGGCCCCTCAAAGTACGCGATGTACTGACCTTCGCGTGGACTCCAGGGTTCCTCGAGGATATGTACCCCTTTGGCTTTCAGCTCTGAGACCGCGCTGTGGATGTCGTCAACTTCAAACCCGAAATGGTCGTTGCCAAACCGAGTTTTCAGCGATGCGGGAATGGGCTCCTCTTCCCCCTCCAGCTTGCCGAATATGATGATGCTGAAGCCATTTACATCGACGTAGTATACCTTCGACTTGCGGAACTCTCCCTCAAAGGTGATCTTACCGCCGAGCTTGTCGCAGTACCACTCTGCTGCCGCCTGAACATCGTTCGCTTTCAAGTGAATGTGATCAACCCGATACGTTACCATTTCATTTCTCCTTGCTTTGTGCAGTTCCAGTCGGAATTAGCGGCATGCTATCTTATATATCAGCTGGCGTCAATGTCGTCGGTACTCCGGTCGCCCTGCTCTATCGCCGCTTCACTGTGTCGCCGCTTCACCCTGTCGCCGCCGCGGATGGTAGTGTAGAATAGACGCAATGCAGACTACGCCCAAAATCATTGTGCTTGATGACGACCCGACCGGGTCGCAAACCGTGCACAGCTGTTTGCTGCTGACACGCTGGGATCCCGCCACGTTGAGCGAAGCGCTTCATGATGACGCTCCGCTGTTCTTTGTGTTGACCAATACCCGCAGCATGAGTGCCGAACAGGCCGGCGAGCGAACGCGCGAGGTGTGCCGCGGTCTGCGGCAGGCGCTGGCGCAATACGAGCGGCCGTGGCTGGTTGTCAGCCGCTCCGATTCGACACTGCGAGGGCACTACCCGGTAGAAACGGACGTGTTGTCTCAGGAACTGGGACCGTTTGCCGCCCATTTCATGACACCGGCTTTCTTTGAAGGCGGCCGCATTACGCGCGGCGGCATCCATTACGTGGTCGGCAACGGAACAGAGGTGCGTGCCGATCAAACCGAGTTTGCGCGCGACTCGGTGTTCGGTTACAGCACCTCCTACCTCCCGGACTATGTCCAGGAGAAGACGGCGGGACGCATCCAATCCGACGAGGTGTGCCTCTTCCCCGCAACGATGTCCGACACAGAGATGCGCCAACAGCTGGCGCAACTCGAAGCAAACCGATGCTGCGCCGTTGACGCAGAGAATCAGAGTCAGATGGACCGCTTTGCCCGTCTGGTGCTCGACGCCGCAGCCTCCGGCAAGCGCTTTCTCTTTCGCAGCGGCGCAAGCCTGCTGACATCGCTTGCCGGCCTCCCGCCACAGCCGGTGCCCGCCGAACGTATGGCGCACTACGTACGGGACCGGCGCCCAGGGCTGATTCTGGTGGGCTCGCACGTGCCGTCCGCTACGCGACAGCTCGACGAACTGCTGCGATCGCGCCCGGTCGAGGGCATCGAGCTCAACGTCGGTGCATTGCCCGACCGGGATGGAGCAATCTCCAGGGCACTGCACGAGCGCCTGCAACAGGGGCACGCCGCCGGAAGGGACGTGGCAATCTACACCAGCCGCCAGGAGCGCCGCTTCGATTCAACCCGCGACCGCCTGGCGTTCGGCCGGGAGGTCTCGCGGGTGCTGATCAGCGCGGTGGCGCAGGCTCCGTCGACGCTCGGCTTCATCCTGAGCAAGGGCGGGATCACCTCGAACGACGTTCTGAGTGAGGCGCTGGCGCTGCGAACTGCGCGCGTCGTCGGCCAGATTCATCCCGGCTGCAGCGTGGTGGTCACACCCCGCGAGCACCGGCTCGCGTCGGTACCGGTGGTGATCTTCCCGGGAAACGTCGGGAGCGATGAGTCGCTGCGGCTGGTGTACGATCGGCTTACAAGCAATCGCTCCGCGTGAGGCCCTCGCTCCGCGGCAGGCCGGCGGGCTCCGCATGAGGCGGCCGGGCGCCGTGACGCTCGGCGAGTGACGCCGCTCGTGTCGCTCAGCCCTTCACCTGACGCAGCTTGCGCCACAAGGTGCTGCGGCTGATACCCAGCGCCCGCGCGGTCTCGGCCCGGTTATGCCCGTTACGTTCGAGCTCGCGGAGAATGAGCTCGCGCTCGGCCTCGCGCAGCAGACATCCGTCGGCCAACGGTCCGTCCCATACCGCTTCCGGCGTGTTTAAAGCCGTCGGATACTCCGGGTTGATCACGTCCGTCGGGAGACTCGCAGCCAACGCTGTGCCAACCACACCGGCCGCGCCACCGGCAACAGCGGCCCCCAGATTTGAGCCCTCCACCTCGAGGATCTGGGCGATGTCGTCACCGCCGACGATGCGGTCGGGCGCCAGCGCGGCCACCCGTTCGCACAGGTTTATCAGTTCACGTACGTTACCCGGCCAGTAATAGCGCAGCAGCAGCTGCTGTGCGTCGGACGACAGCGTCGCCCGCGGAACCGAGAATTTGTGACAGAAATGTGAGAGGTAGTGCTCCGCCAGCACGACGATGTCGCGCTTGCGTCGGCGCAACGGTGGTACGTTGATGCGCAAGACGTCGATGCGATACAGGATGTCGCTGCGGAACCGCCCCTGCTCCACCTGCTCCTTGAGGCTCTCGTTGG
>PWMO01000121.1 GCA_003558175.1 Spirochaetaceae bacterium | reverse complement strand
GCGGGCGCGCCCGTGGGGTGGCTGCAGGTAGCTTCCCAGCTGCAACCCCAGCACCGAGAACGGCTCACTGATGAACAGCTGCTCCTCGTCATCCAGACGGCGCTCGCGGTCGTCTATGAACGGGACGATGCCCAGCAGGTAGGTCGTGAGCCCGCCTCTGGCGAACAGGTAATCGCCGCCGATCCGTCGCATCGCCTTCAGTGTTGGATAAGCGAAATCCGCGAGCCCAAGCTCGTAGCTGTACGCCGACCGCTGCGGCTGGTCAAGCGCAACCTCCAGCGGGTCATCCAGCACCAGGATCAACCGCTCGCTGGGATAGTGCAGCGGCGCCCGCGCCCGAGCAGCGTAGACCAACGGGCTGCGCAGTTGCAGTTGCAGCTCGCCGCTCTCGGGAATGACCCGCGCCGCGCTTCCCAGCCCGTCGATCCGCGTGCCCGGCACCGCGCGAACTGTCACCGCGGTGTACCGAACCTCCGCCAGCGCCGATTCCACCAGCGCCTCGAAGCCGGCGTCAAACGCATCTGCAGCCGGATCCCAGGCTCTGCGCAACCGCGGACCGGCGAGCCCCGGAGGCTCGCGATACGAGTGGTGGAACACTCTGGCAGGAGCCGCCACCGCGTAGCCGGCGATCTCTATCTCGGTTGTGCTGCCGTCGTCAACTACGCTCAGCTCCAGCCAACCGACTGCGTCGCGCTCGAGAGCGAGCGACCGCGGATCAGCCGACTCGCTGCCGGCGGGATGGGTGACGTCTTCAGGCAGCAGCCGCGCCGATGGACGCCGCGCAGCCAGAGTGGCGACCGCCGACTGCCGCAGCGCCGCAAACTCCGCCGCGCTGAGCTCGGCGCCCTGGTGGGTGAACAGCACGAGCAGCGGTACGGGAAACGAGCCAACCTGCGGGATGTCGCCCGTTGGATCGGCGATATCCTCAGCTTGACCGCGTGCAAATCCTGTGGCGGCGCCGGCCGCCAGGAGCAGCACGGCCAGCACGAACCCGCGGAAAGACCGCCGGCTCACCACCAGGTCCTCGCTTTGTAGAGTCGGCCGCGGCGCAGATCGAGGCTGTAGACCCAGCGCCCGTCCGGACTGTAAGCAAACCGGTAATCACCACCGTAATCGGCCTGGTACTCGCCAATGCGCGATCCGTCGGACATGCGGTAGACGGTGTGCCGGTCTTCGTCTTCGCTCACAACCACCACTCCCCTGCGCGTATAGAACACCGAGTCCCACTCTCGCCTTCCGACTATGATGTGAGGAGCCACCTCGGTGAGAAAATCTACGTCTGCAGGTAAGCTCCCGTTCTGCATATCACCCACCAGCACAGCGGACAGCTCAACGACAACGTACCGCGACAGTTGCCAGTTCCACAGTGCCAGGCCGCTGCGACCACGGGAGACATCGTGCCGCGCTTGCATGCGGTCAAAGCCCAGCAGCGCTGTTGGCTCCGCCGGATCGGGATGGATGTCGTGCGTTGGCCCCGGGTTGTTCACGTTCTGCCAGTCTCCGTCGTAACTCGGCCCCGCCTGCAGTTGGCTGTCGCCGGCCAGGCTGACAATCGCGACCGCGGCGCCGGCTGCAGTGACGATGCCGGTGTATCGATCATCATCCATGAAGCCGTGCGGCGCGTCGTTGACAGGAGAGAAATCGGTGCCGGAGAAGATGCTGCGTGCGATCACAAAATTTCCCGCAGCATCGACAAACGCGTTGTCGATGTCCCAGAGATCGTTGGTGGTCATTCGGGTGCGCAGCGACTCGTCAAAGGCGATCACCCGATCACGGCCGTCGCGACCACGGCCGCGCACCAGCAGAAAGCTGCGCTCGCCGTTGTCGACCACGTTCAGGTCCACACCAAAATCGCGCAGATCGCCGAAGAGCGAGCCTACGTCGCGCGTGGCCGCCAACCGGTCGACAAAGGGCGGTGCCGCCGGGTCTTGAAATATCTCGCAGCCGACGAAGGTCGAGGTGAGCGCGATCAATACCGCAAGGAGCCGTTGGCAGGCCCCGGCTCGTGCAGGCGAGCCCGGTTGTCCCGCCCGTGGTCTGCGCGCTACGGGTTCCATGGCAACAGAACTCCCAGTGAAGCGTACTGGTGGGTGCCGCGTGAAAGGTGCCCGGCATCAGCCTCACCGTAATAGACGGCATCCAGCTGCAGATACGGTGCAAAACGGTCGAACTGCCACTTCAATGCCACCGAAAAGACGTTGAAATACGGGTCCGCAAAGAAGTACGCCTGCTCTTCGCCGCTCAGCACCGTGAGCGTCAGCCCCACACCGGTAGCAAAGCCCAGCCGAAACGGCCGTTGCGGCGCCGCGATCGCGTAGCCGCCGAACGTGAGTCGCGTATCAAACAGGCCGGATGCGCGCGACCCCTCGGTGAACCGGTAGCGCGTGCCGAGCTGGTTGGTGCTCTGCAGGTAGAGCCGCTCAGGTACAACGTAGCGCCGGAACCCCACTGCGGCCGCCGCCCAACGCTGTGGCATCCAGGAAAGACCAATCTCCCAGTCTACCTGCGGCCGCAGCGACGGGAGGTCGGTCACCATCCGCTCGCGCGTGATCTCGATTGTGTGCGTCATAGGGTAGTAGCCGTCGCGCCGCAGCCGAACCGTGAGTTCCGATCCCACCGCCACCGGCACAAACGGCATCTCCAGCTCGCCGTTGCGGATTGTTCCAACCTCGGCATCGTCGGCCAGCAGAACGGTGGCCCCCTCGTCGCGGGAGAGCAGCGTCAGCTGCAGCAGCACCACCGGCGGCCGCGGCAGCTCACCGTCAACCGCCGCCGCGGCGGAAAGCTGCGCCACGGTCTCCTCGGCCGCCTGCCGCTGCGGTTCGCGGGCGGCAAGCAGCACTGTCACCCGGCTGCCGGAAAGCAGGTAGCG
>PWMO01000409.1 GCA_003558175.1 Spirochaetaceae bacterium | reverse complement strand
TTTCGCTCCCGGCCCCACACGCAACCCGTGGAACCCGGAGCATACGCCGGGGGGCTCGAGCAGTGGGTCGGCCGCGGCGGTTGCGGCCGGCCTGTGTCACGCCGCACTCGGCACGCAGACCATCGGCTCCATCATCCGGCCCGCTGCCTTCTGCGGCATCGCCGGGTTCAAGCCCAGTTTTGGCCGCATCAGCAACGACGGGGTTTTCCCCTTCTCGGTCTCGGTTGATCATATCGGGATCTTTGCCTCCGACGTGTCCGGGATCAGACGGCTGGCAGCGGTTGTCTGCAGATCCTGGAGACCGAAAGCCGCCAAGCGCACGGCGGGGAGTGGGGGGAGCCGCCCCGCGGGTGCAGGAAAGCCGGTGGCTGCGGCGAAGCCAGCGGCCGGTCGCGGTGCCGTAACTGCGCAAGTCCGTATCGGAACGCCTTCGGAAGCGTTTCTATCGCAGGCCGATGATGAAACGCGGCGCGCGTTTGACGACGCGCTGCGCCGCCTCGATGCCGCCGGTTGCTCAATTGTTCCAACCAGCCTGTTGGACGATATCACAGAGATCAACGCCGCGCATCACGATCTCATCGCCGCCGAGTTCGCCGAAGTCCACGCCGCCTGGTTCGAGAAGCAGCAAAAGCTCTACAGCAGGCAGAGCACCGAGCTGGTCTTGCGCGGACGCGAGGTCTCCTCTTCGCGCGCATCGGAAGCGCGCAAGGGTCGCGGTGAGCTGCGCGAGCGCCTGTCGAGCGAGTTGCAGCGCATCGGCATCGATCTCCTGGCCAGCCCGGCCACAGCCACGGCGGCGCCGGCGGGCATCTCCGCCACCGGTAGCCCGATCATGAACCTTCCCTGGACCTACGCCGGCGTACCAACCGTAACGGTGCCGTGCGGATACAATCCTGCCGGGTTACCGCTGGGACTGCAGTTGAGCGGCTGTTATGACGGCGATGAAACAGTGCTGCAGCACGCCGCCGCGATCGAGCCGCTGGTGGCCGTTGAGGTACGCTATGACGCGTGAAGAACAGACGGCCGCTTTCAGGCAGCGCCGTGCGGAGATGATGCTCGGCGGCGGTTTGGACCGCGTCCAGGCTCAGCACCAGCGTGGCAAGCTTACCGCTCGCGAACGCATCGACCTTCTGGTTGACAGCGGCTCCTTCATCGAGCAGCAAGCCTACATCACCGGGCGAACTCAAGATTTTGGCATGGCGGATCGGCGCTCTGCCGGAGATGGCGTGGTGACCGGTAGTGCGCGCATCGGTGAGAGGCAGGTGTTTCTCTTTGCGCAGGATTTCACCGTGCTCGGCGGCTCGCTCGGCGAGATGCACGCCGAACGGATCGCGCAGGTTCAGGAGCTGGCACTCAAGACCGGCTCGCCGTTCATCCAGATCAACGATTCCGGCGGGGCCCGTATCCAGGAGGGCGTATTGTCGCTGGACGGATACGGCAAGATCTTCCGTAACAACAGCCTGGCTTCCGGCGTTATCCCCCAGTTCTCGATCATTCTGGGACCCTGTGCCGGAGGGGCCGTGTATTCCCCGGCCATCACCGATTTTGTGTTCATGGTTGATGGTGTCAGCAACATGTACATCACCGGGCCGGACGTGATTCGCACGGTTACCGGAGAAGAGATCACCCACGAGGAGCTCGGCGGTGCGGCAGCGCACTGCGGCAAGAGCGGCGTGGCGCACTTCCGCTTTGCAAACGAGCAGGCGTGCATGGAGGCAGTGCGAAGATTGCTGAGCTATCTGCCGGCCAACAATATGGAGCTGCCGCCACTGGTGGACTGCGGCGATCCTGCCGACCGCGAGACGCCCGGGCTCGTCTCGCTGATACCAGAGGATGACAAGAAAGCGTACGATATCAAGGATCTGATCAGCGAGGTGTTCGACCGGGACTCGTTCATCGAGGTACAGCCGGACTATGCGCAAACGGTGGTTGTGGGATTTGCACGCCTGGCCGGCCGCGCGGTGGGAATCTTTGCCAATCAGCCGAAGGTGTTCGCCGCTGCAATCAACATTGACTCATCGGACAAGGCCGCGCGGTTCCTGCGCTTCTGTGACGCATTCAACATCCCCATCGTATCGCTGGCGGATGTGCCCGGGTTCCTGCCGGGAGTGGAGCAGGAGCACGGCGGGATCATTCGGCACGGGGCCAAGATACTCTATGCAATAGCCGAAGCAACCGTGCCCAAGATCTCGCTGATTGTACGCAAGGCGTACGGCGGGGCCTACATCTGCATGGCCTCGAAGGCGCTGGGCTATGATCGCGTGCTGGCCTACCCAACGGCCCAGATTGCGGTGATGGGGGCCGAGGGCGCCGCCAATATCATCTTCCGTAAGGAAATCAGCGCGGCCGAAGACCCGGAGACCAGACGCCGCGAGAAGATCGAAGAGTTTCGCCGCAGCGTTATGGACCCGTACACCAGTGCCGGCTACGGGTTCGTTGACGATATCATCGACCCTGCCCAGACCCGCATCGAGCTGATCCGCTCGGTAGAGATGAACATCCGCAAGCGCGAGGACCGGCCGCGCAAGAAACACGGCAACATCCCGCTCTGAGGTCTCGCGATGCTATTTGAGGCTATGCCATGACAACCGAAACCTTTGCCTTCACAGTCCTGGCGGCAATCCTGGGAATGACGGTGGTGTTTCTGTTTCTGGGCATTCTCAGTTTTCTGATGTATGCGATCAAGGAGTTCTTTGGGGACGGCGGCGAGCGAGCCGATGCGGGAGCCGGCGCCGCAAGCAACGCTGAGGCGGTGTCGGCAGAGTCGGAGGACGGCGGTGATGACGCCTGGGTGCTCGCCGCGGCGGCGGCGTTTGTGCTGGCAGAGCAGGTGGAGGATAAGCGTTCGGCAGCCGCCTGGGCTCCAAAAGTAGCGCC
>PWMO01000005.1 GCA_003558175.1 Spirochaetaceae bacterium | reverse complement strand
GATAGCAACCTGGGCTTCAGAGTGCTGCGGATTGATGCGCATGCCGAAGCGCAACGGGCGTTCAGCCGGTCGCGCGGCAGCTGCTTCAAGGGCGCGCTCACGCAGCCGCTTCCACTGGTGGAAGGAGTTGAACACTACGTGGTCGGAGAGTTCGAGCACTTCGTCAAACTCGTCGTCCTTGAAGGCCGGGGCATAGGTGTGGACCTGACCGCCAAATTGCTCACGCCCGATGCGTGCCTCCCACGCCCCGCTGGCACAGACGCCGGCAAGTGGTGGCACGATCGACGGTGCCAGTGCCGGCATGCTGAACGATTTCAGCGCCATCAGGATGGTCGCTCCGCTCTCGCGCTGCACGCGTTCCAGTATGCGCACGTTGCGCCGTACTCCGGCGACGTCGATCACAAATGCGGGCGAGGGCACCGCCGCCGGATCGAAGTTTAGAAAAACGTCTCTGTCCATGGTAGTCCGTGCCGGTTGAGTGCGGCCATGAATGGATCCGGGTCAAACTGCTCCATGTTGAAAACTCCCGCGCCGCGCCACGCGCCGGTCAGCATCATCATGGCGCCAATCATGGCCGGTACGCCCGTAGTGTACGAGATGGCCTGCGACTGCACTTCGCGATAGGCCGCTTCGTGGTCACAGATGTTGTAGACGTAGTAGCGGGAAGGCTCTTCGCCGTTGCCCCCGCCGCCCCCTTTGCCGCTCGAGCGACCATCGGCTTTGCTGCCGGCGCGCCGGGTGCCGGTTATCACGCAGCCGATGCAGGTCTTGCCTTTGGTAAGCGGGCCTAGGCTGCCGGGGTCCGGCAGCAGCGCCTTGAGGAACTGCAGCGGAACGATATCTACGCCCTGAAAGCGTACCGGATCGATGCGCGTCATGCCGACATTCTGCAGCACCTCGAGGTGCTTGAGGTAGTTGTCGCTGAAGGTCATCCAGAAACGCGCGCGTTTGATTCCAGGAATGTGCCTGGCCAGTGACTCCAGCTCTTCGTGATACATCAGGTAGATCTTCCTGGGGCCGATGCCTTCGGGGAAGTCAAACTCACGGCTGACTGAAAGCGGTTCGGTTTCGACCCATTGGCCGTCTTCAAAGTAGCGCCCTTTGGCCGTGACCTCGCGGATGTTGATCTCCGGGTTGAAGTTGGTGGCAAACGGCTGGCCGTGGTCGCCCGCATTGCAGTCGATGATATCCAGTTCTTCGATGGACGAGAAGTGGTGCTTGAGGGCGTGAGCGGTGAATACGTTGGTGACGCCGGGATCAAATCCGCTTCCCAGCAGCGCCATCAGCCCTGCGTCGGCAAACCGCTGATGGTAGTCCCACTGCCACGAGTACGAGAATTTTGCCTCGTCCTTTGGTTCGTAATTGGCGGTGTCGAGGTAATCAACGCCGGTTTCCAGGCATGCGTCCATGATCGGCAGATCCTGGTAGGGAAGTGCAACGTTGATCACGAGGTCGGGTTTGACTCGCTCAATGAGCTCTACCAGCTGCGGTACGTTCTCTGCGTCTACCTGTGCCGTTTCAATTGGGCCTGTGGGGCGGTCAATCTGGGCCGCGATCCGTTTGCACTTTTCCTCGGTGCGGCTCGCAAGCACAATGCGCGAGAAGACTTCAGGTACTTGCGCGCACTTGTGAGTCACAACCTGACCGACGCCGCCGGCGCCGATAATCAATACGTCAGCCATTCGGTCCTCCGGGTGCTCCAGTTTTGAATTTCACGTTCCTGTATACACGCTCACTCACCTACTGTGATCTCAGCTCTTGTAATAGGTGTATCCGTTCAGGCTCTGCTCGTAGGTGTCGAGAATGCGGCGCCTTTCGGCGACGGTAAGCTTGCCGGACCGCACCGCTCGCTCGGCCTTCTCGCGAAACATGCGCAGCAACGCCTTGGGATCGTAGTTGACAATCGAGAGTACGTCGGCGATTGAATCGCCTTCGGTCTCGTTCAGAAAATCAAAGCTGCCGTCCTCGTTGATGCGGATGCTCACCACGTTGGTGTCACCGAAGAGGTTGTGCAGGTCGCCGAGCGTCTCCTGATAGGCCCCCACCAGAAAGACGCCGAAGTAGTAGTCGCTTTCAGCCGGCACATCGTGCACCGGTATGGTTCGCCGGACATCGTGAAAATCGGCAAAGCGGTCGATCTTTCCGTCCGAATCGCAGGTGATGTCGGCCAGAATCGCCTTGCGCGTGGGCTCTTCGTTCAGCCGGTGTATTGGAATGACCGGGAACACCTGGTCGATGGCCCAGGTATCCGGCAGTGACTGGAATACGCTGAAGTTGCCGTAGTAGATATCGAACATGGCGTCTTCCAGCCCCTCAAGCTCGACCGGTGTGCGTTTCAGCTTTGCCTTGAGCGAGAGAACCTGCTTGAGGATCTCCAGAAAGTAGTTCTCCGCCAGTCCGCGGTCACGCAGGCTTATCTGGCCCAGGCGGAACCGTTCACGGATCTCTTCACGGTAGTAGACCGCGTCGTTATAGCACTCCTGGACGTTCTTGACGGTGAGCGTGCGCAGGACTTCGTGCATATTGTGCATCAGCTCGTGGGCGTCTTCCGGCAGCGATTCCGGCAGCTCCTTCGGCTGCGAGCGCGATATCTCCAGCGTGTTGAACAAGAGCACCGTGGAATAGGCAACGGTGGCGCGCCCGCTCTCGGTAATTACCGTGGGGTGCTCGATGCCCTTCTCGTCAAGCACGTTCATAATGACTTCTATAACGTCGGCGGTGTATTCGTCGATGGAGTAGTTCATGCTGTGGACGAAGTTGGTCTTGGACCCATCGTAGTCCACCGCCAGGCCGCCACCGAGGTCGATGTAGCCCATCGGCGCACCCTCTTCGGCAAGCTCAGCGTAGAAGCGCACGGTCTCGTTGACCGCCATGCGGAT
>PWMO01000125.1 GCA_003558175.1 Spirochaetaceae bacterium | reverse complement strand
GCACCGTAATCCAGAGATTTCCCGGCGGACAACTCACGAGCCATGGCTACCGCCGCCATTGCGGTGCCGGTGTAGTCGGAGGGTACCAGAAGACGCAGCACGGTGTTGTTTGTCTCCGCAGTAAGCGCTACTCGTTCTTCCAGGCCGGCGGCCGTGCCTTTTCCGCGAGCCGTGCTTTTGCCGCGAGCCGTGCTCTTGCCGCGGGCAATGAGGGTGGCGAGCCGCCGTCCGCCGCCGGGCTTCCGAAAGCGCTGCAGCAGTCCCAGCCGGTTGGCGGCGGAGACCGTCCGGTTGAAGAACTCATTGTCAAAGGCAGTCCAGTAATACGCGTGAGCGACGCCGAAGTAACGCTGCACATCCGCCGACTCCGGAAAGGCGGCCAGCCTCACGAAGCGGTCTCCGAAGGGATGCGGAAACGGCGCAACGCGCGTCTGCGTAAACCCCCGCACCTGCCGCCCCTGGTACGCTACCGGGGAGGCAAACAACCCAAGCATATCGGCAATGCCGGTTGCCCCGGCGGTTCCATCCTTCCGCTGCAGGAGAGCTAGATGCACGGTAAGCGTGTCCGGTAGCGCCCCTTCACTGCATGCCTGCTCTATGGCAGCTTTGGCCATAAGACCGGAAAGCCCCGGGATGAAGCCCGCCGCTCCTACCCCGCACAGCTCTGCGCGCTCTGTGGTGTTCCCCTCCCCCGCCGCTGCGGGGCGCATGAGCGGCGTGTCCGGCACAATGTCGACACTGTGAACGCCCCGGGCAGTGCACAGCTCTTGAACCACCGGCGTGTCTTGCCGCACCGTGACAATAACCGCGTCCCCGGTATCCAGCCGGTCCAGCGCGTGCGCGACACTGTCCCGGTTGCGGACATCCACCCGGGAGGAACGCACGCGCCGGTGCAGGGCATTGGCAAATGCCTCTCCCCGCTCAGGGTTGTGATCTCCCACCACAAGCGCGTCCGCCCCCAGGGTTCGCATCACTTCGTGACAGACATGCCGCCCAACAACCCCGGTGCCGCCGATTACCAGAACACGCGGCGTGGTCTCCATGATCTCACCCACGGCGGCGCCTCAGTCCGTGGAGGAGGTGCTCCACGCCGGAGCGGATATGCCGCGCCGGCTCGATCATGGTGCGGTCATACATCCAGAGCAGCATTGTTCCCTCCACAACCGACGCTACCGCTATGGCGGCTTCTTCGGGGTCTGCCGGTTGAAACTCACCGGACTCTATTCCGGCGCGCAAAATCGGCACCAGTGCGTCAATGTATCGCCGCACATATTGCTTGAGCGCCTGCTGTACCCGTCGATTGCGGAACGCGATGGAGAGAAAACCGTAGGAGATTGGAATTACGCGGATCACCCGTTCCACATCAACAACTACCCTGTCCACAAAGGCCCGCAAGGCGTTCTCCGCGTCCGGTGCGGTAGCGGTGATGCCCTCAACCGCGTCAAGCTCCTGATCAAGAACCCGCTCCAGCAGTGCCAGGGAGAGGTCGTGCTTGTTCTTGAAGTACAGATACAGGGTTCCCTTGCTGAGACCCGTTCTGTCGGCAACCTCGTCCATGCGCAGTGAGTCCAGCCCTTTGTCGGCAACCGCCGTTTCCGCGGCCGTGAGAATCTGCTCTCGGCGCTGTTCCGATACATCGACTCGGGGTGACATGCAATTCCTCCTGCTTGACATAGCATCTGATTGTCCTTTACATAATAACTGACCGGTCAGTCATATTCAAGAGGAGACGCGCAAATGAAAGCACTATGCCTGCTGCAGCGGCCCGCTGTGGGCCACCCCCCCACCACGTTTCACTTGATTGACGTTGTGTAGACAGTTCGCTACTCTGGGGTGGATGGATTTCGTATGGGACGAAGCAAAGAACGACTGGCTGAAAGCAGAACGGCTTATCTCGTTCGAGGAGATCGCCAATGAGATTCTCGAAGAGCGGTACCTCGACATCGTCAAACATCCCACACGAGCAAACCAGCGCTCCTTCGTTCTGCGGTTACACGACTACACATGGCTGGTGCCGTTCGTCATCGATGACGAGCGCAGGATAGTGCTTAAGACCGCGTTTCCAAGTCGAAGGTACCACAAGAGATATGGAGACGAGTAATGGACACGTATGAACTGACCCCGGAAGAACAGGAAATTGAGGAACACGCGGGAGAACTGGAAACAGTAACCGCCCACGAGCGGGAGGAAGTCGAAGCGATTATCCGGCATGCTCGAAAGAGTCGGCCGGTGAATCTGAGGATGTCCGAGTTCGATCTCCACCAGATCAAGAAACGTGCGCAGGCAGAAGGCCTTCCCTATCAGACGTTTATCAACCATGTAATCCACAAGTACGTCACGGATCAAATGGTGGACCGGAACGAGCTCCGCAAAGTACTTTCCGAAGTTCGCGACATGAGGGCAGTGTAGCTACGCCCTTTGCCGGCATCAATCCGGGGACGAGAAGGCCTGTCTCCTCACCCCACGAGATCGACACGTGGATCCGGGGTATTCCCCGGGAGAAACAAGAAGCATCGACGAACTGAAACTCGATCTATCAACACGGCATGGTGCCGCGGCGGCATGGGAGGCCCTCGAGCGCGGATTGCTCGCCTGACACATACCGTATCCGTATCAGTCCGCGTCTCTTCCCGATACCGCGAGCACCTCCTGCTCTGCCTTCCCGGCGGCGCCCGCTACGCGTTCGAGGTCAAGCGATCCCTGTCACCACAGCCCGGTCGGGGTTTCTGGTCGGCATGTGAGGACGTGCGACCGCAACACGCATACATCGTCTATCCCGGCACCGAGCGCTACCCGATCTCCCACAAAGTGACGGCACTCCCTGCCGGGCACCTGAAACAGGACCTACTCCTGCAGATCATCAGCGGCGCAACACCGGGGGCCTGGT
>PWMO01000255.1 GCA_003558175.1 Spirochaetaceae bacterium | reverse complement strand
CCAGGGAGGGTCGCTCTTTGGTGGCGGCAGCCGGTCGGGCCTCGCGATCCGGCCGCCCGGGTCTTGGAGCTTTCGGCGGCGCTTTGGGTTTGGGCTTCGGCTTGCCGATCCAGCTCACGTGGCCGTGAACCAGTTCCGGCTGCGGATGACTGAACGCGGTGCGAAACACGTTGCCGTGCTCGTACGGCGGCATCGAGAACCCGGGGCCCTCGGTGTAATCAGCCAGCCCCTTGCGCAGGCTGTACATCATGAATACCAGTACCAGGGCGAACGGAAGTCCGGTGGTGATAGCCGCCGTCTGCAACGCCACCAGGCCGCCCCCCAGCAGCAACGCGGCCGCAACAGCGCCCTCCAACAGCGCCCAGAAAAGCCGTTGCAGCTTGGGCGGGTCGGGGTTGCCGCCGGCGGTAATGATATCGATCACCATCGATCCGGAGTCCGACGAGGTAACGAAGAAGGTAACGATCACCGTCACCGTCAGCAGCGACGTCACCAGAGAAAAGGGGAAGTTCTCCAGCAGCACGAACAGCGCCACCGGGATGTTCTCCTGCACTGCACGCGCGATGCCGCCCGCCCCCAGCATCTCGACGCTCAGTGCGCTGTTGCCGAAGATCGTCAGCCAGGCAAACGTGATCAGCGTGGGTACGAACAGCACTCCCAGGATGAACTCACGGATTGTTCTGCCGTACGAGACGCGGGCAATAAACATCCCGACAAACGGTGACCACGCAATCCACCAGCCCCAGTAGAATACCGTCCAGCTGTGTTGCCAGGTGGTCGCCTCGTAGGTCTCGTTCCACGTTGCGAGCTGCGGCAGGTACTGGATGTAGTGGCCGAGGTTCTCACCAAAGGCGTTGAGAATGAACAGCGTGGGCCCGACGACCAGCACAAACAGACAGAGCAGCGACGCCAGCACCAGGTTGATCTCCGACAGGCGCCGGATCCCGGCGCTGAGTCCGGCCAGTACCGACCAGGTTGCCAGCGCGGTAATGCCGGCAATCAGCATCACCTGGATCATCGGGCTCTGGCCAATGCCGAAGAGATGGTCGAGCCCCGCGTTTACCTGCTGTACCCCCAGCCCCAGCGAGGTAGCCACGCCAAAGAGGGTCGCTACGGTTGCGAGGATGTCGATGAGGTTGCCCAGCGGTCCGTGGATCTTCTCGCCCAGCACCGGGTAGAAGACCGAGCGGATGGAAAGCGGTAGCCCCTTGTTGAACGAGAAGAACGCCAGCGCCAGACCGACCATGGCGTAGATGGCCCATGGATGCAGCCCCCAGTGGAGAAACGTCACGTCCATCGCCCGACGCGCGGCCGCCGCGGTTCCCGGTTCTGCCAACGGCGAGGAGACGAAGTGGAACATCGGCTCGGCCACGCTGTAGAAGAGCAGCCCGATACCCATGCCGGCGCTGAACAGCATTGCAAACCAGCCGAGGCGCGTGAACTCCGGTTTGGCGTCCGACCCGCCCAGCCTGATGTCTCCGTGGCGGCTCACCATCATCACCAGCACGAAGACCAGGATGACGTTCATGGTCATGATGAAGAACCAGCCGGCGCCGGTGGCAATCGTGCGTTGGACGGCCTCAAAGATGTCACCGATCTGGGCGTGAAATACAATGGTCGCCGCAACCGCTCCGATGATGATCGCGGCGGAGGTGAAGAAGACCCACGGATGGATATCTACCGCAAACCAGCTCTCGCGCTCTTCCATGCTGATTCCTCCCAACGCTCGATGAGTAAGACCACTATAGTCTCTGTCTTCCGCTTCCGCCCGTCAAGGGTGAAACGCGCGCCACGAAAACAGGAAGTGGTGCACCGAGAGTGCCGGCTCCATTCGGGCTCCCTGCAGCCGGCCGGACACCGCGTGCCCGGCGACGTTCCAGCGGCTGCCGGTATCGGTGTCAATAATCTGTCCTTCGTGGTACTCAAACCGCAGCACGCGACCGTTCACAACCGGATAGAAGGCGTTTGCGGTACCGACATCGCGGCCGCCCCCGACGGTTGCCGAATCGAGCGCACTGGCGGTTCCCGGTTCCCAGAACACAACGATCGACGCGCCGCCGACGGTCTGCTCCACGATGCGCTCCTCCTGCAGCAGCGGGAAGTCGAAGGCGATCACTTTGTCCTCGTGGTACACCGAGAGCACGCGCGTCATCGGGTTCTCCTGCGCACTCACCACGTCGGGACCGCGGTAGAGAAACGGCCGTGCCGCGCGATCGTAGCCGCCGTACGGATTGCGCCCGTAGTCACGACGATGACCGGTGTGGCGTGACAGAACCCGTGCCTGTGGGTAGAGGGTGCGCGCCTCGCGCCAGGGAATCAGCGTGGAGGGATAGAATGCCAGCTGCTGCCCCGCGTGCTCGCCCGCGATTCCACGCCCGGTAGCCTGGACCCACCACGTCTCGGTCTGTCGGTCGTACATGATCATGTTTGAGTAGATGAGCATCCCCGAGACGCCGAAGTCCATCAGCTGCCCATCGAAGGTGCGCTCGAACACGATTCCGGTATTACAGAGCGGGCAGTAGGTGACCGTCAGCGGCGTCGAGCCTACGGTGTCATTTACAATCTCGTGCCACATCAGAATCTGCAACGGGTAGAGGTGAGTCTCTCCATCCGCGGTCACCGCGATAACGGCCTCATCGGGCCCCAGCCACGCATCGGCGTCGGCCGCGGGCTCAAAGCGCGGCCGGTCGATGGCGGGAATTCCGTCCTTGGGCGGGCCTCCGGCGATGATCTCTTCGTAGCTGACGGCTGCACGCGAGAAGTCGGTTGAGAACTGTCGGTGCCCTGCCGGGGGTGTCTGATCCTGATACTTCTCAGGCAGCTCGACCGGGACGGCTGTTCCTCCTCGTGTCGAGAGGCCTGCTCCAACGCTCGCCAGCCGCCGCAT
>PWMO01000039.1 GCA_003558175.1 Spirochaetaceae bacterium | reverse complement strand
GGCGCGACGAGGCGGCGGCCCGCGACGAGGCGGCGGCCGGTACTGAACCTGCGGTGGCAACGACCGGTGCTCAACTCACGGGCGGGGGTGGTGACCGGATGGCGTTCACCCTGCCGGTCGAAGTGTATCTGTCGCGTGCCACGCATTGGGAGCGGGAGCGCAGGGCGCAGCTGCGTCGCATCAGCGGCATTGAGATCGACTGGGAGCCGGAGGTATCGCGCGAAGGCGCCATGATGCTGATGCCCCGTGTAACCGTGGTCGACCCCGAGGGACACCGTGAGACAGTCGACCACGACTCCGGCGAGGTGGAGCTCGATGAGCGCGGCGTAATTCTGCCGGTCTTCAGCTCGGGCTCGATCTGGCACCTCTTTGACCGCGATCTTCCGCGACTGTCGCTTGAAGCGTTGGGCGCGATTGCCGATACGCTGACGCTGCAGCACGCACTCGCCTATCACGAGGTGATGTCGCTGCGCGCGCTGTGCAGCGAGCATCTCGGTGAGCTGGTGCGCGTCGCGCCGCCCCCGGCTACGCTGCGTATCGTTACCGCCGTGCCCGTTCCGGTGGTTGATGTGGCCGAGGATGAGCTGGGGTACGCCACCGCGAGGCTTTCGTACCGCTACGGTGAGCGCGAAGTGAATCCAACCACCTCCGGTACGCTGCTTCCGGTTACGGCCGATGAGGTCGAGAAGCTGGACATTGCCACCGAAGAAGCAACGGAAGGCACGCTCTGGTATATTTCGCGCAGCGTTGATGCCGAGATGGAGTTCAGTGACACGTTTGGCGATGCGTTTGATGATATAGACGGATCGTTCGTTGCCGGCGATCGCTTTTTTTCTCCGCGCGTGTCGCTGTGGGAACTGGTCGCGTCGGCGGGACTGGAGCTCCTCGAGCGCGGTTTCGAGCTGCGGGTCGCCGGTACACCGGTGGCACGTATCAGGGCGTCGCGTCGCTATCGCGTGGTGGAGTCCGGAGAGTCATGGTTTGCCGTCGAGCCGACGCTGGTACACGCCGGGGAGTTCCTGGAGATCGACGAGGTCATTGCTGAGCGCCTGGTGCGATCGGGGAGCCGGCTCTATGTTCTGAAGCCGGGTGACGAGATTCCATCCGGCTTCATCGAGCGGCAGCGCATCCACGTGCGCGACATGGCGGCTATCGAAGAAATAGTCGAGCAAATCGAGAACCAGTCACATCCGGGGCTGCGCGAGTACCACGATCTCAAACAGCGGCTGAGCTCTTTTGAATCAATTGCGCCGGCTGCGGTTCCGGCGGGGTTCAGCGGAGAGCTGCGCCCGTACCAACGCGACGGGCTGAGCTGGCTGCGGTTTCTGCATGACTACGGCCTGGGCGGCATCCTGGCCGACGATATGGGGCTCGGCAAGACCATCCAGACGCTGGCGCTGCTCCTCAGCGTGCGTGAAGAAGGCGCAATGGAGCGCGCCCTGGTGGTCTGCCCGGTCAGCACGCTGAGTAACTGGGAGAGCGAGAGCCGTCGTTTTGCACCGGAACTGCGGGCGCTGGTCCACGGCGGCCAGGGACGGGCCGCAAGCATCGATGCGCTGCGCGATTACGACATCGTGCTCGTCAGCTACGATACATTCCTGCGTGACGCGGCGCTGTTCCGTGAGCTCACACTGGACTATCTCATTCTGGACGAAGCGCAGACAATCAAGAACCCGAGCGCCAAACGGCGCCGTGCATTGGCCGAGCTCTCGGCAACGCACCGCATCGCGCTCACCGGAACACCGGTAGAGAACGGGGTGCTGGAGCTCTGGTCGATCATGGACGTGCTGATGCCGGGGCTGCTCGGCGCGCGAACGGTATTCTCGCGACGCTACGGAGGCGGGAAACGCGGTGGTGTCGACCATGACGCGCTCGCACGACTGCAGCGTATTGTCAGGCCGCTGATCCTGCGGCGCACCAAAGCGCAGGTGGCCCCCGAGCTGCCGCCGCGTGAAGAGCAGATCGTCTACGCCGAGCTGAGCAGCCGCCAGGCGTCGCTGTACGAGACGCTGCGCAGCACGTTTGAGCAGCAGATTGAAGCGCAGCTCGCCGCCGGGGGTGGACTGCCCGACCATGCTGACGGCCGTGATGCGTCGCCGGACGGCGCCAAACGGCGCACCCCCAGCATGATGATCCTGGAGGCGATGCTGCGCTTGCGGCAGGCCGCCATCCTGCCGTCCCTGGTTGACGATGAACACAGCACTACGCCGTCTGCCAAGATGGACCTGATGGTCGATATGCTTTCGGAGATCGCCGCGGAGGGCAACAAGGCGCTGGTGTTCTCCCAGTTCACCGCGGTGCTTGACGAAGTGGAACGCCGGCTGCAGGGGCTGCAGATGACGCGGTTCCGTCTCGACGGCTCAACGCCGCAGGCACGCCGGGCGGAGCAGATCGCGGCGTTCCAGAATGCGAGCGGCAGCGCCTGTTTTCTGATCAGTCTGAAGGCGGGCGGTACCGGAATCAACCTGACCGCGGCGGACTACGTGCTGCTGCTCGATCCGTGGTGGAACCCGGCCGTTGAGGCGCAGGCTATCGACCGCTCACACCGGATCGGTCGCAACGGCACCGTTTTCGCGTATCGGCTGGTTGCGCGCGGTACAATTGAAGAGAAGATGCTGCGGCTGCAGGAGCGCAAGCGGGAAATGGCAAACGCGTTGATCAAAGCCGACGACGGGATGCTCGGCAGTCTGAGCGCCGACGACCTGCGCGAACTGTTCAGCCGCTGAGCAAGCGGCACGGCATGATCCATGGCACGGTGAGAAACATGATGATATACGGCATTGGTATCGCTACGCGTGGGGCTGCTTGCGTGCGGCTTGCGGCCGCGGCCGCACTGGTGCTGCTGCTTGCTTCCTGCACCACGCTTCGCGTCCCGCCCGATATCGCG
>PWMO01000521.1 GCA_003558175.1 Spirochaetaceae bacterium | reverse complement strand
GGAATACCGAGAGCGCGACCGTATCCCATGGCACCGAAATATCGGAGATACCGAGCAAGAAAACGACGATCGGCGCGAACGCGAAGAGCATTATGATGTCGTTCACCGAGACCTGTACCAGCGTATAGGCAGCATCACCCTTGGTGAGGTAGCTCCATACGAAGACCATCGCGGTGCAAGGCGCGGCGCCGAGCAAGATCGCGCCGGCCAGATACTCGCGGGCCAACTCCTCCGGAATAAAGGGGCGAAACGCGACCATCAAGAAGAACCATGCGATCGCGAACATGGTGAAGGGCTTGATGAGCCAGTTGACCGTCGTGGTGACGGCGAGACCACGCGGCTGTCGTCTCACCCCGCGTATGGCCGCGAAGTCGATCTGGACCATCATTGGGAAGATCATCGCCCAGATGAGGATGGCGACCGGAATGGAGACGTTTGCATACTCGAAGCGAGCGAGCGTCTCTGGAACGACCGGCGCGAGCTGCCCTAGCGCAATGCCAACGACGATGGCCGCTGCTACCCATATCGAGAGGTATTTCTCAAAGAAGCCCATGCCCTTGCCGGACTCGGTCGGACGCACTCCGGGGTCATGCTCCACGGCTCGTTGCTGCTCCGTCACTTTCCTATCTCCTCGGCAAGCAGCGCCTCGACTCGCGCACGAATCTCGTCTCGGACAGCTCTAAACTTGGCGGCGATCTCCTCCTCGGTCCCCGTAGCTTTTGCGGGATCATCGATGGGCCAGTGGATTCGTCTCGTTCCAGGCGGCAGGAGCGGACAGCTCTCGTCTGCATGACCACACACAGTCACCACAATGCTCGCGTCATCGAGCATCTCACCCGTGAGCTGCGTTGATTCTTGGCCGGATATGTCCACGCCATCTTCCGCCATCGCGGCAATCGCGCGCGGATTCTTACCGTGCGCCTCGATCCCCGCCGAAGCGACTCTGACCCGGTCACCTCCAAGGTGGCGGGTGTAACCCTCCGCCATCTGCGAACGGCAGGAGTTACCGGTGCAAAGATACAGAATGCTTGGCTTCTTCATCTTTCCTCACACCTCCCCGGCGGCCTCGGGAGCATCGCCGAAAGACGCCGACGTGCGGCGATGATGTCCTCGGATTCCGCCTCGGCTCGGCCCACGATCTCGAGCACTTCCAGCACCCATTTGGGAAGATCCGGGCTCAATCGGTAGTGAACCCACTGCCCCCTACGCTCGTCCTCGACGAGGCCGGCTGCCCGAAGCTGTGCGAGATGGCGCGATACGAGAGACTGTTGAGCATCGAGCGCCTCTACGAGTTCGCACACGCAGAGCTCTTGCTCTTCTGACAGAAGAAGCAGACAAGACAATCGCGTCTGGTCACAGAGAGATTTGAAGAACGTTACCGTCTTGCCCATATGTGCAACTCCGCATATGCGGGAGCAAGTTACGTGCGCCGAATGCCTATGTCAAGGGACACCGACACAGAATCGGCAACCCGAACCGAATAGCCTGACGTACTGGGTCACCACCTGCCTTCGGAACTCCAGGCAGAATCGCCCGCGCAGTTTCCCACCGTTGACCAAAAGCGGCGGTCTTCAAGGTGCGTAGGTTCGGTTACTCGAGATCGAAGCCGGCCTCCAGCCATCCTTCGACGCCATCTTTCAGGTAGGAGACCGACGTATACCCCCGCGCGCGAAGTTCCCAGATTGCATCAAGAGACCTAGGATTCGTTCTGCAATAGACGACGACTCTGGCGTGGGGATCCGGCCCAATTAGCTCCGCAAGCTCATCGGGCTGCTCATTGCATGAGCTAGCGTCTGTGCCGGGGATGATCCCGACGGACGGCACTCGAACGTTGATTAGAAGAAAGTCCTTTCCTTCCAGGGCTTCGTTGAGTGCCTCTGGGGTAAGAGCACCGGCCCCAATGCAGTTGCCATCGGTGCAGCTCTGGCCGGAAAAACACTGCACGCCACAACCGCCGCAGTGCTCGAGCGAGGAGCTTGTGTCGACGCAGCTCCCTTCGCAGTAGCCGAGCTCATCCTCACAAGGTGGGTGCGGCTTTCCGTTCCCGTTCCCGTTTTCGGTTCCGTTGTCGTTCTCATTGCCGTTTTCCACACCGCCGTTGGTCCCGTTGGAACCATTGTTCGGGGGCGAAGCACACGCCAACACGAGCAGGAGCCCAATCGCTCCAAAAAGAAGTCTTGCTCCTATCTCTCGAAAGGTAAATCTTGCCATCTTGAGCCTCATTCGAAACTGCCACGCATGAGAGCCTCATTTCGTTCCTACAATGTCAGCCTCTCATCCGCTCTCGAGCACGCAACAATTCCACACTGTCATCTACTCACTCCATAGGTCATACGCGTCGGCGCCGTGCTCCTCGACTTCGTTTCTTCCGTTCCTCGAGATGGTTTCGCCCATGCTATCAATGATTATCAGCGTGGGCACTCCACTCACGCCATATAGTTCGTTCAACGCTTGACGTCTTTCGCTATGGTACGGAACCGCCTTCCAAGGCATGTTGTAGTTTCGCATGTAATCGAACATGTCTTCCTCGGAATGGTCCCACGACACCGAAACGACAGCAAACGGTCTTTCCTGTTCTTGCAGCTCGTTGTAAACGTCGACCAGTATTGGAGTGAATCCAAGACAGGGTCCGCACCAGCCGGTGGTAAAGTAGATGCCGATTATTCTGCCCGCGAGGCTGGAAGTCGCGACCGGCTCTTCCTGGGCGTTGACGAGGGTATCTCCGAAGAGAGCATAGAGCGGGTCAACTTCACCCAGGCAACCAGAGGTGTCGTACCTACAATCGTCCCCACACGATAGAGTTCCTCCCGCGAAGCCCAGGTCCTCGCAGGTAACACCGTCCAGGATCTCTCCATCGCATTGCTCGCCGTGCTCCGCGTGCACCACGCCG
>PWMO01000049.1 GCA_003558175.1 Spirochaetaceae bacterium | reverse complement strand
GCAACGCTCCTCGAAGCGTCGGATCAGGAGCATACTCCTGAGGAGACTCCGGGCATGCGGGGCCTCCGGCAGGGGCGGCGACGGGGGGCAGGTCATGATGGCGACGGACAACTGATGCGCGCCACCGGCATTTGCGTCTATCAACCACTGCAGCTCCCGCCCCGGCAGTTTGACCGCGTCCACCTGTTCTTGACTGACTACTACTACACCCAAATCACACCACCTTTCGGACAGATATTGAGAAGTTTCACCAACGGCGTACGAAGCCGCTGGAGTATCGGCCGCACCGGCGACGCACCTGCTTCGTGGCGCCGTCATTGGCGGCACAGCGTGTGCCGGCGCACTACATAAGCAAGCTCGGCACCAGCGTCGAAATACCCGGCACGAATATCACCAGCAGCAACACCAGCAGTATCATGAGCACAAACGGAATATTGTCTTTCGAGACGTTTATTATGTCCTCACCGGATATCGAACTGGTGACAAACAACGCAGACCCGACCGGTGGCGTCTGCTGTCCAATTCCGACGCACAGCACCACCACCATGCCGAACTGCAACGGATCGATACCCAGATTTCTGGCGAGCGGTAGCAACATCGGCACAACGATCAGCTGGAGCGGCGCACCGTGCAGAAAGGTACCGGCCGCAATCAACAGGGCGCTGATCAAAAGCATCGCAATCTGCGGATTCTCGGTGATGTTTAATACGGTCGCAGCGATAGCCTGCGGAACCCGCTGTTGCGACAGCGCCCATCCGAGCATGGTAGAAAACGCCAGGATCACCATAATAATGGCGGTGGTGGTAACGGTCTCCTTCAGACCTTCGTAGATGTCGCGCAATCGCAGTTCACGGTAGACGATCCCTCCGACGAGCAGCGCGTACACCACGGCCACACCGCCCGCCTCGGTTGGCGTAGTGATGCCAAAAGAGATGAACCCGAGAATGATGATCGGCAGCAGCAATGCGAGAATGGCCTCTTTCGTCGCGGCCAGCAGTTCTCTGAGCGAAAACGACTCAGTCTTGGGATAACCGCGGATCGCGGATATCCGGTACGCGACGCCCATCTGAAACAGACCAACCATTATTCCCGGTATAAGGCCCGCCAGAAAGAGCCGTCCGATGGACGTAGCGGACACAAATCCGTGCAACACCATTGGGATACTGGGGGGAATGATGATGCCAATGGTAGCCGAGGACGAGGTCACCGCCGCCGAGAACCTTGCACTGTAGCCCTCTTTCTTCATGGCCGGGATCAACACCTGTCCCATGGCGCCCGTGTCCGCCACCGCCGAGCCGGATATGCCGGCGAAAAACATGCTGGCAATGATGTTCACCAGCGCCAACCCGCCGCGCACATGCCCGATCAGCGCCTTCGCCAACCGTATGATGCGCCGGGTGATGCCACCGGTATTCATGAGACTGCCGGCAAGGATGAAGAGCGGGAGTGCGAGCAGCACGTAGTTGTCCACGCCACCGTGCAGCTGCTGCGGAATAATGGCGAGCGGTGCACCGCGAATCAGCATGTATCCCAGAGACGCGACGCCCAGGGCAAACCCCAGCGGCACGAACGCCACCAGACAGACAGCCGTCGCCACGATGAGCACTACAAGGCCGATGTTCATGAGAAGTAACCTCCAGAATCGATACCGCTGTTCGAGAGCATGTCCGCTTCACGCGTTCTCGCCGGGCTGCGGAGAAGAGTCCGACGCCACGCCGGTCTGGTCCATCTCGTACTTCCAGTACTCGCTGTCCCGGATGATCTCTATGTTTTCGATCACCAGGTAGACAAACCAGAGCACCGCAGCCAGTGGAATGATCATGTACTGGTAGTACATTGGGATTCCCAGGAAGGGACTACGAAGACGGCGGAATGCGTCGGCGAATCGCAAACCGTAATGGATTACATAGCCGTTCAACCACAATAACGCAAGATTGCCCAGGAAGAGCATGATCCGCTGCTTACCCGGAGAGAGCTTGTTGTACAGCAGAGTAATGCGCATGTGCTTCTTCTCGACAAATGCGAGGAAAGAGCCAAAGAAAGTGATCCACACCATAGTTGCAATGGCTATTTCCTCGGTCCAACCGACCGGCCGGCGAAATACGTAGCGCGCTGCCACCTGCAGAACGATCACGAAAACCATCGCCACCAGAGCTGACAAAGAAACCACGCGAATCAGTGACGCCAGAATGTTTAGTGCCCTGCGCATCAGAACTGCCCCCTGAGATTACTGAACCGGTCCGCCCCGCGCGGGAGACCCGCGGTGGACGAACCGGCCCATTGCTGTTTCCTTCAGCCGAGCGATCGGCTCAGTAAGCTTCGCCCACCGCGTTAATCCGGTCAATCAGGTCGCCGAATCGGTCGGTGTAATGTGGCCAGATCTCTTCCAGCGCGACAGCCCGAAACGCATCGTTGTCGGCCGTGTTGACCTGAATGCCCGACTCGTCAACCATAGTATTCAGCATGTCGTCTTCGTTATCAACCACAAACTGGATGACCCACTCACTCGCCTCGTGAGCCGCCTCGTGCAGTATGTCGCGCTGCTCAGAGGTCAGCTGCTGATAACGATTCTCGTTGATCAGAGTCTTCTGGAACGCGTACACGTGATTGGTGATCGACATGTAGCGCTGAACCTCGTGAACCTGCCCCGAGTAGATATTGATAATGGGGTTCTCCTGGGCGTCGAAGGTTCCTGACTGCAGCGCACCGTACACCTCGGGAAACGGCAGCGCGCTGGCGGCGGCACCAAAAGTTTCAAAGGTTCGAATTCTGATCTCACTGCTGGGAGTCCGAATTCTCAGCCCTTCGAGGTCTCCCGGCTTGTCAATCGGCCGTACGTTGTTGGTTACCTGGCGAAATCCGTTTTCATAGTAGGTGAGAACGCGCAAACCGTGTTC
>PWMO01000069.1 GCA_003558175.1 Spirochaetaceae bacterium | reverse complement strand
GGTCGGCCGTCGTGCGGGAGGCGGTCGCCGCGTACGCCGGCGGCATCTACGACATGTTTCAGCGCGTGCCTGCCTACTACTACTACCTGGTGTTGAAGCTGCTGCCGGGGCCGGAGGAAGACCGCCGTCGTTTTCTCGAGCTCGGCGACGACATCTCCGCCGCGCTGGGCCCGCTGCCGGCTGGAGCGACCGAGCTGCAGCGGACGCTGCCGCTGGTATTTGTGCACATCCACGTGGTGGTCTGGACGGCGTTTGCCTTCTGGACGCCGTTGGGGCAGGCACGCAACGGGAACGCCGCGCCGACGGCGGAACACAACGCCGCGGAACCCAACGCCGCGCAACGGAGAGCTGCGCACGTGGCGCATACCGTCGAGCTCTGTCTGCACGGCCATTTTCCGCGTGCACGCCATGATCTGCCGTATGGCCAGATCGAGCGGATAGCCGAGGTGCAGCAGGCCGAGCTGCTCGAGCCTAACCGCTTCTTTGCCGCGGTTGAGACGGTTGTGGCAGAGGTTGGATTTGAGGCCGCATCGCTCGAGCGAATAGCCGGCAGTCTTGGGATGAGCAAGAGCAGCCTCTACTTCCACTTCGAGAACAAAGACACGATGTTCTCCGCTGCGTTGCAGCGCGAACGCAGTCACTTTCGTGAGCTGTTCGCACGGCGCGCAGCGCAGCTGGAGGATTTCTCGGCCTCGCTGTACGGATACATTGTCGCCCTGGTTACCTTCCTGCTGAGCAACCGCAGCCTGATGGTGTTTTCCAACTGGGCGCAGATTCAGCATATTCCGGTGGGCGGGTCGATCCCTGATGAAGCGGAACTGCTGCAAACCGCGGAGTTTCTGCAGCGCCGGCTGGCCGCCTGCCCCGATCCACAGCGGCGCGGCGAGACGCTCGAGACACTCGCCTTACTGAGTATTCTCGTCCAGCGGGGAATCATCGACTACAACCTTTCGTTCGACCGACGCGATGAACTGTTCGACTTCACCCGCGTCTTGTACCGCACGGTCAGCCACGGGATTGCGCCGCAGCAGGGAGCCGACGGGCGCGGCGGAGTGGCCGCAGGTCGAGCAAAACAGGCGAAACAGGCGAAACCAGACAAAGGAAGGACCAGACAGCTATGACCGGCAAGGCTTTGACAATCATACTGGCGCTCGCCGTGATGACCGGCATGCTGCCGACAGCCGCGACGGCAGATCGAGCGGCGCAGCCGGAACCCGTCGCCGACCGGCAGCGGCTCACGGTGGAAGACGCGGTGTCGATCGCGCTGCGCAACAATCTCGACCTGGAGTCGGAGCAGCTGGCGCTGGAGAAGCGCCGGCGCACCCGCGATACGGCGTGGAACCGCTTCATTCCCAGTGTCAGCGCGGGTACCACGCTGGCGCGACCAAACGAGCGGCCCACTTCGTTCGGCCTCGCCCCAGGCGGAGTGCCGACGCAGGTCGAAGGGCCGGCGTGGAACATCCAGGGCGAGCTGTCGGCAACGCTCAACCTCAATCTGGGCTCGATCTACGGTATTCGCGCGGCGCGGCTCAACTACGAGGCCGGGCTGATCGATATCGTGGACGCGCGCAACCGCATCGAGCGCGACGTGCGCAAAGCGTTCTACGGCATGCTGGTACTCGACCGCCAGGTGGAGTTGCGTCGCGAGGCGCTGCAGATTGCCGCCGAGCGGCTCGCGCAGACGCGCATCAACTACGAGAACGGCCTGGTCGACGAGTTCACGCTGCTGTCTGAAGAGGTCTCGTACGAGAACCAGCGGCCCGAGTTGGAGGCGCTGCTCGATCGGCAGCAGGCGGTGCGGCGCGAGTTCAACCGCCAGCTTGGCCTGCCGCTGATTGCGGCGGTGGAGCTGGTTGGCACCATCGACCCCGAATACGTCGACCTCGATGTCGACGGGCTCATCGCGCGCAAGTTGCCGGGGGCAACCGTGGTGCGTCAGATCCAGGAAGGAATTCGTCAGCTCGAAAACGCCGTCTACCTGGCCAGGTCGGGCGGCGATCCGCAGACGCGCGGGTTCTATCCCAACCTGACGTTCCGCTACAGCTACAACCCGACGTTTGCCGGTGACCCGTTTCGCGACGCATGGTTTGCCGACACCGACCGCGACTGGAGCGACCGCGGCGTCTTTTCGATCACGCTGACCCAGCCACTGGACAGCTTTCTGCCTTCGTCGCAGACGCGAACGCGGATCGCCAACCTGGAGACGGACCTGGCGGACAGCCGCATCGCGATGGAATCCGCCTTCCAGAACCTGGAGCTGCAGGTGCGCAACCTCACCGAGCGGCTCGAGCAGCTGCAGAGTAACATCTCGTCGCGCGAGCGCAACCAGCGGCTGGCAGAGCGCGCGTTCGAGCTGGCGCAGGAGGCGTACGCAGCCGGCGCGCGGGAACTGCTCGAGTTGCGCAGCGCCGAGCAGGAGTTGCAGACGGCGCAGTTGCAGGTGCTGCAGGGCAAACTGGAGTACATCGAGGCGCTGCTCGACCTGCAATATCTGCTCAACACCACAATCGAAGATCTCGAGGGAGCAAACTGAATGAACGCAGACAAGGCACGAAAGAAATATGGCACGCACCGGTTCGGCGGGCAGTGCTTCAGCGTGTGCCGCTTCAGCGTGCGCACGGCCGCCGTCGCGGCAGTGGTGCTGGTTGCGCTGGCGCTGCTCGCCGGCTGCGATCGGCCGCAGGGGGAGCAAGCCGAACGCGACAACGCTGCCGCTGAGCGACAGCGCACCGTGTTCGCGGTCAATACCACCACCGCCGTTGAGGGCCTGATAACCGACTATATCCGCGTTACCGGTGACGTGCACCCGGTCTCCAGCGTTGATATCATGCCGGACGTGGCCGGCGAGCTGAAGCGGCTTCACGTACGCGTGGGGGACCGCGTCGAAGCGGACCAGG
>PWMO01000428.1 GCA_003558175.1 Spirochaetaceae bacterium | reverse complement strand
CGGCGGCGGCCAGTATCTCTTCGCTGCGCCGGATTCCTTCGGACTCAATTTCCTCGCTCGACTCGCGGAAACCGGCGGTATCAAAGAGCCGCAGCGGCACCCCCGAGACCGATACCGCCGACTCGATGTAGTCACGCGTGGTGCCGGCCTTCTCCGATACAATGGAGCGATCCTGGCGCAGCAGCGCGTTGAACAGCGACGACTTGCCGGCGTTGGTCCGCCCCGCGATCGCCACGCGCGCACCCTCCTGATAGATACGCCCGGTGCGGTATCCGGCCAGCAGAGCGCGAATCCGGTCCTGCGCCTCAACCACCACTTCCGGCGCAATCACAATCTCCCCGGTCTCTTCCTCAGGGTAGTCGAGCTGGATGTCCACCGCGGCGAGCAGCGTGACCAATCGGCCCTTCACCTCATTGATGCGTTCTTCCAGCGCCCCGGCGAGCCGTTGCAACGCCATTGCGTGGGCTTCTCCGGTCTGCGCATTGACAATCTCGCGCACCGCCTCAGCGCGTGTGAGGTCGAGCTTGCCGGCGAGAAAGGCGCGCAGCGTGAACTCGCCCGGCTCAGCCTGGCGAAAACCTGCGTCAAACAGTGCACCCATGATGCGCTCTATTCCGGCGACGCTGCCGTGACACATGATCTCCACGGCGTCTTCACCGGTATAGCTGCGCGGAGCGCGATACAGCGCGACCATCACCTCGTCAAGCACTTCTCTGGTTGCGGGATGCAGGATTCGTCCGTGATGTACCGTGTTGCCCGCAGCCTCCTCGAGCCGCCCGGCCGGTCGGAACAGCTGCCCGATTGACTCTATAGTCCCGGCCCCGGACGTGCGGATCACCGCAATAGCGCTGGAACCCCACGGCGTGGCGAGTGCCGCGATACGGGCGTTTTGATCTTCAGCCATCGTTGCGCTAAAATCTAACCGAGTTGGGGTCGGGTATCAACCGGACGCAGAACAGCGAAGAAGGGAGCCGCTATGGGCAGGTATCAAGGCGTCTCAGGGATGAGCGAAGCGGACGCGCGCGACTACGTGCTGCGCTGTGTCACCGACGTCAAGCTGCAGCGCCGACGCCTGCAGGACCTCTCGGATGAGCTGGCCAGATGGCGCAAGCGGGTCAACCTCGCCGCTGAAGCAGATCGTGACGATCTGAAGCGCGCAGCGGAGGAGCGGGCGATCGAACTCGAAGTCGAGGAGCGGCGCCGGCGCCGCGAAGTGGAGCAGCTCGAGACCGATGCCGCCCGGCTGTTGGGTGATTTGCGCGTGCACACGCAAGGGGGCGCACGGGTGCAGTATGCGGCAGCCCTCGCCGATCAGCTGGAAGCGGCGCTCGAGGGAGACCGGATATGAGCGGGTCGCCGTCTTCGTCTTCCGCCGGGGCGCCGTCCGCAGACGGCGGCGATCGGTTGGTCACTCCGGCGTTGCACCAACCGCTGGTGTACGGCCATCGCGGTTGCAGTCTGCGCGCCCCGGAAAACACCCTGGCGTCGTTTGCTCTGGTTGCGGCGCTCGCGGTGCGGGTCGATGCCGATCGCGCAGACGCGCCGGCGCCGCGCATCGGCGTCGAGCTGGATGTTCAGCTCTCGTCCGACGGAGAAGTGGTGGTGATTCACGACTTTACGCTGGATCGAGTTGCGGGGCGAGTGGACCGGGTCTCGCAGACTCCGTGGAGCGAGCTGCGCACCGTTGATGTGGGAAGCTGGTTTGACTCCCGCTATCACGGCGAGCGTATCCCGCTGCTGTCGCAGGTGTTCCAGTTACTGGGAGAACGCGTGCAGTACGACATCGAACTCAAACATCGCGTGCGCGGTGAGACCGGGCTCGAATCACGCGTTGCCGAGACCATCCAACGGCACGGCATGGACCACCGCTGCATTGTCTCGTCGTTCAACCCGTACGCGCTGCGGGCGATCCACCGGCACGCCCCGCAACTGCCGCGGGCGCTGATCTACTCCAACAGTCCCGATGTGCCGTGGGCGCTGCGGCGTGGGGCCGGTCGCTTTCTGTTGGCGACAGATATCCTGAAACCGGAATGGGAACAGGCCGGACGAGCACTGAGCCGCCTGCGCATCGGGCGCCGACTGCCGGTCCTGCCGTGGACCGTCAACGACCAGCAGACCGCCCGCGACCTCCTCGCGCGCGGCTGCATCGGCGTTATCAGCGACAGCCCGGAGACTATCGTAGCCGGGCTACAAACTCCTCACCAATCTTGACGCCCAGGTTGCGGAACGCGGCGGTGATGGCGGCCGACGCGCTGTTGCTGCGGCTGCGCTGAAACGTGGTGACCGAATGCACCACGGTTCCGGTTGCCAGATCTACCGCCTGCACCGTGCCGGACACGCGGACAATCACTCCGTCGCTCTCGTCAAACTCGTCAATTGCCACGATCCCGAAGATGATGCGGTCTACCGCGTCGCCAAACCGCTCACGCCACTGCTCGATCAACTCCGCCTGATCGGTGTCCCTGAGACGCTCCGCGTCGAAGGGCAGTGAGCGCACGTTGAAATCGGCACGCGACAGCGCGGTCTCGATTCCCAGAGCCGTGGTGCGGCTCTCGATAGGGTTTCCTACCAGGTCCGCGTCCAGCACCACGATCCCGGTCGGCACGGTACGCGCCCGTGACACCACCTGATAGCGAAACACCACCCGCCGGTTCACCAGCACTTCGCGCAGCGCATCGACGGCGGGCCGCTGCGCACGCGCCACCGTGTCGAGCTCACGCAACAGACCGCTCGAGTCAATCGAGACCGTCAGCGTCTCGTGCCCCACCACCGTGGTCGGCGGATGGACAAACTCGGCTATTCCGTCGGAGTCGGTTGTAATGCGGGCGGTGCGAACCCCCATGCGCTGATTGGGCATCAGCTCACGGTAACTCACCAGCAGCGGAACGCCGGCAACCGGACCTCCGCCGGTGGTCTCGGTAACGCGCACGCGAAACGGCTCGGCGAACCCGGAGCCAATCTCCGCTTCACGGTCGCCGTTCAGCGGCTCCAGCCGCAGCCCCGCGGTCAGCCGCCGCGCGGCGGTGATGTTATTCTGAAACCGAATGTCTGCGTTTTCAACATCCGAGCGCGAAGCTGCCGCGGCGGCCTCCACATAACTGGATACCGCGCCGAAGAGATCCCCGGCGGCTTCAGCCTGCCGTGCCTCTCGCTCAGGGCGGTCCAGCGCCTCACGCCGCTCGCGGAACAGCGCCGCGATGCGCGCCTTCTCGGCCTCAAGCGCCTGCCGTTCGTACGCAACCAGAATATGGGCGGTGACCGCGTCACCGCGGCGGTCAACAAAACGGTCCTGCACACGAAACCCGGACAGCCGCGCGGTGCCGGTCTGGCGCACCTGCTGCGTCACCGATGTTTCGAACTGCTCCAGACTGGCGCGCGCTTCGGCGGTTGTCTCCGTGGTGACCGTCACGCCGATGTAGCGCACGATCTCGTCTATCAGGCTGTTGGTTGCATACTCCTCGGCCGCGGCCACGTCCCCAACCGGATCGGTGGCACTTGCCACGAAGTACTCGTGGCGCGCATCGCCCGGTGGCGCAGAGACCACCCAGTCCGGCACCGCTCTCGGTTCCGGTTCCACCGTCGGTGAAGGGGCCGACGCACACCCGGCCGCCAGCAGCAGCGCGGCTGCCGCGGCCAAAGCTGTTTGCATTACAGTCATTCAGCGCCTACTCGTCCAGAGTGCATCCACCCTCAGCTACATCCTCAATCCGTTCTCAAACGCTTCTTTGACCCGGTCGCGCGCGGTCTGTTCTTCTTCGCTCGCGGGCTGGTTGCTCCGTGCCGCATCGTCAAGCGCATTTCGGATCATGCGGTCGAGCGTGGTCCGCGGGATGGTGTAAAGAACGTAGTAGCTGTAGGCGTCCTCGTCTACGTCACCCTGCGGCGTGTAGTAGCGCATCTGCATCCAGTAGTCGTCCACCGGGCGGTAGCCGGAGAACTCGGCGTCGGAGAAGGTCAGCACGACCTGCTCCATGTAGTTCTCTACAAGATCCATGTCTCCAACCGCGGCCCCGGCAAACTTGGTCTGCACCCGGTTGCGTACCGTCTGCGCAATCTCGGACGCAGCACTGAAGTTGCGGGTCCACAGCTCGGCGCCCTGCAGACTCTGTGCACGGGGTGACTCGAACTTGAACACGTAGACGTCATTGAAGCGCGACTGCTCCTCGAGTTCAAGCGCGCTCAGAACCACCCAGTCGGGAACGTCACGTCCAAAGCGGTAGTTTTTGTGGTCAAGGACGTCAGGACGACGGGCAACCGGTTCCGGCACGTCGGCGGTCACCGGTCGCGGTTCAGGCTCCGAAGCACAGCCAAAGATGAATAACAGCGAAACAATACCGAGCGTTGCCAATACAACCGTCTTTCTCACTCTGATTCCTCCTGCAATACCCGGCGTTACCAGCCGGTGTTAAATGTCAGTGCTTTGCCACGTGTCATAACGTGGTACATATTTTCCATTCCCGGCACGGTGGCCGACACGTCATACAGCAGATCCTCCAGTTCGTCGATGCGGCCAAAGTAGAAGACATCGTAGCGGGTCTGTTCAGCGGTCTGCGACACGGTAATGATATCCGATACATTGCCGCGAAGACGGCGGCGGAACTCGCTCATCATGCGCGAGTCGCTGGAGTTCTGAATGACCACCTGGTAGCGTACGCCTCGCGCGACCGCGTTTGCCATCTGAATGCGCGACTGCTCCACTACCAGCGGCATCGCCTGGTACACCGTTGACTGCAGTGCGTTGAGCACGGCGTCTTCCTGCGACGAGCGGCTGGCGGTGCGCTGGCTGCGCCGATTAACCGAGCCGAGCAGCTGCCCGGTGGAGGTCTCGAACATGCGCAACGTCACGTTGGCACTGCCGAAGTGGGTACCTCCTACGTACTCGCCGGAGGTCACAGCATCCAGCTCGATGTAGACGTCGGCTCCGAGCCGCTGCGCCCCCCATTGCAGAATGCCGACCTCGCGACCGGTCTCTTCTTCATATACCAGCTGCTGGTCTCGCGTGAGGCTCTCCACCTGGCCGGCATCCACCGCGGTCATGCCGTTGGTAGTCAGGTAGCTGTTGGCCTGATTGACGCCGCTGCGCATGACGAACGGGCTTTCCGGCGACTCCTGGTTGAAGTAGACCAGGTAGGTCATGGTGTCGACGTAACGGCGGATGAAGCGCTGCTCTTCCGCGCTTGCCTCGTCCCAGTCGTCAACCTGCGCTTCCAGCGCAGCAACGGCCGTGCGCTCCGCGGGAGTGGCAACGTCCGCGTGCGCCTCTTCCACCAGCTCCTGCGCGCTGCGCCGGTCCGACGGTTCCGTCGCGGCGGCCACGCCGGCCGAGATGTTGTTGGCGGCAAGAACCGACTCAATGGCTCCCCGATTGACCGCAATGGTGATGTCGTACATCATGTCCATCTGGTCGATCGTGCCGACGTTCTCACGGCGCAGGGTCTGCATGGTCTCGTTGTGCACAAACGCATTTGGATTGCGGGTATTGTAGAGCACAGCGTCGAGCGTGCCGCTGTGTTGCGCCTCTGCATCCGCCCCAATCATATCTATAACCGCATTGCGCACTGCGTCCATCTTGGCGTCGTTCATCGCGATCGCCAGGCTTGGTCCACGACCGCTCCCCGGATAGACGTCGCTCGCGGACGGATCCACCGGACGCGGCGTCGCGGGCCCCGAGGCACACCCTGCCACAAAGGCAAAAGCCACCAGCGCCGCGGCGAAATGGCCCATAAAACTTCGCATGATTCTCGTGCTCCTTCGGACTATTTGAAAGTTACCCCCGCGCCCACGATAATTCCACCATAGCCGTCGAAAAAGCGGGTCAACTCGGATGGGATCAGACCGTCGTACATTCCCACCCAACGGGCGTATCCGCCCTCGAAGAACAGCATCGTGTCGCGGTTGAGCAGGATGTTGAACGTAAGCCGGGCGCTGCCCCCGAAGTGACTGGCAAAGAAGTCGTCACCGAAGAGACTCGAATCAAACGGGACACCGCCACCGATGCCAAAGGCAACGCTGGGCGTAATCTTCACTCTGCCGAGATACTGGTTGAACTCGCCACCGACATACACGTTGAGCGGAAAGAGCAACCCGAGCACCGTGCCGGTGAACGGGATCTCCATGCCCACCAGCGGCCGAAAATTGAAGTAGCCGCGACTGGGTACCGCCTTCAGCCCCATGGCAAACACGGTGCGCTGCGCGGCAAGATCAACCATCGTGTTGCCGTATACAACGATGTCGGCCCCGAAACGGGGTACCTCCTGCAACTGGTCACCCACAAACGGACCGTTCTGCGCGTAGAGCAGCTCGCCCACCGAGTACTCTTCGCGCACTTCACGAATGACAATGATTCCGACCTCATCCATTGTTTGATGCCCGAACGGAGTGATGCGCGGCTGGACAATGGCGTACTCATCGCCCCTTTGGATCCCCATGTTGTTGCCAAACTCAATCACAACGCTGCGGCCCGATACATCCAGAATGCCGGTTCGCAATCGGAACAGGTCCATGTCGCGGATGCGATACACCAGTTGCGGCGCGATTCCATTGACCGCCTGACGCATTGCGGTGACCGCATCGCGGTCGGAACCGGAGGTTTCCACGAAAAACTGCCCCACCGTCGCCAGCGACTCCACCTCCAGAAACGTGAACGAAGTCTCTATGGTGGCGTGATAGTTTCCGTCGTCGCGGCGGGTGAGATTGTAGAAAGAGACCGACGGGATCACCACAACGAAGCCTCCGCCGATGCGCTCGAGGTCTTCGGCCGTAAACGCTTCCTGACCCAGCAGAACCGCCTCGGGGAACTCGGCGGTCTCCTCACGGTAGAAGCGCAGTGCGTCGGCAAACGCCGAGACGTTGTCATAGTCCAGCCGGTGTCCCAGGCCGATCACGTCAAAGCGGCCGAGATTCACAAACACGCTGCGGATCTGCTCATCAACCGCGCCAACCGCGCGCCGGAAGATATCGCTCGTCTCGGCCTCCACTCGCCGCTCATAGCGGAATATGCGTCCAAACTGAACCACCGTCTGCCGTTCCGGGACCGGGTCCCTTGGTTCGCCGTAGTAGCTGAGCCGAAAGATGGCGATCTCCTGTCGTTCGGAGAAGTACTGCGAGAAGGCGGGCATCGCGATCAGGGTGACGAGACAGAGTGCCGGCACAATCCGGCGGAGTGCTCGTTTCACTGGAACCTCCAGCATGACGAGGGAGTCTTTTTGCTTGCGAGAGTATAACAGAGAACGGATCTACGGTACATCGATTACGGGAAGAAAGCTGCTCGAATCGCGATAGGCGGTGATCGACGTGATGCCGAGGTCACTCGCGCCGGACGCATTTGACATTTCCAGCCGAAGCGATTCCCGCCCGGGTGCCAGCGGAATCTCTACCGGCTCCGATCGGCCGGACCATGTCAGCAGCCTGCCGTCGCGCAGTTGCAGACGCAGTACGAGCGGAGCATCATCACCCACGCTTTGCGGTAGCACCTCGTGCGGCGGCCGCAGCACGTCTCCGTCGCTACCGCGCAGCCCAATGAGCAACCGCGCTCGATCACCTGCTCGAGGCACAACCTCGATTGTGATTCCTTCGCCCTGCAATTCCACCGGGGGTGACCGCAGCACCGCACCCGGTTGCAGCGCAACGACGCCCTGCGTCACTGCGCCGTCGCCTGCGAGCTCGAATCCTTCGGGCAGCTCATCGGATTCAAACCCTTCGCCAAACAGCAGCATTTCGCCGTGGCGCCGCAGTTGCTCGAGCCGGAACGGCGTCATGTTGGCGGCCGGGCGTTCGAACTCATCACGAAAGAAGACACCGAATTCGTCAATCAGACCGGTGAACCCGTTCTCGCCGCCGATAACCGTGCTTCCCGCGAGCGACCGCCAGCCGGCGGCGTGGTCGCTGGAAGTGAGGTCGCGCTCACGCTCATCGTCGCGCGGCAGCGGCAGCCTCAGCGACGTCGCGCCTTCGGCAGCCAGTTCCCCGTCGACAAACCAGGCGAGATCGGTGCCGCTGCTTCGGGGCACAACCGCAAAGCTGAGCTCCACCGGCCGGCGCTGCGCCGGACCGGGTACAACTGCGGTGAGAGTCGAGGAGTTGCCGCCGACCTGCAGCTGCGCGGCCAGGGTGTTCTGGTCGGAAAGCTCCAGGCGGAGACTGAATGCCGGATCCCGGGCCTCCAGGGCGAAAAAGGTCTGCGAGCGCGTCGCCGTTTGCGTGTTGTTCGGGTCCGCGCCGGAAGGTTCGGTCAAAACGAGCCGCATTGACACCGAAAACGGACCAACACCGCCGTTTCGATACGGCACAACGGCCTCATTAAACGTAATCGCAGCGCCGTCCGAGAGCCGATAGCCGAACTGCCCCTCGACAATTGCCGGTTCGGCGTTTCCGATGAGCTCCGCCTCCGCGGCGGCAGCGCCCAGCAGCTCCGGCCGCATCCCGCTGTCGCGCAGGTTTCCCGCCAGATGCAGCAAGACGTAGTAGGACGCCGGTGGACCCAGACTCCGTTCATCGGGCAGGCGGGCCTCCCGCACGACCAGGTCGGTCTGTTGCAGCAGCTCCGAAGCAAACCGGTAACCTTGCGCCGGTGGAGCGACTGGAAAGAGTTCCAGCTGGACCGCGTAAACGCCTTCGGACTCGGGCGACCGCAACAGCAGCTGACCGCCGCCGGCCGAAAGCAGTCCCTCGGACACCGTGCGACCGCCGAAACTCCAGCGCAGATAGGGGTCCGCGCCGTCGGGTATCTCGAGATCGGCCCGCAGGATGCCCCGGGAGTCGGGCATGAACGCAGCAGGATAGGCCGAAACGCCCGCGATGCGATAGTCTCCGTCAACCAGAAAGAGCATGCGCCGAACTGTGTCCGTGCGCCGGCCGGCGCTGTAGAGCTCGAACTCCACCCGGTAGTATCCCGGCTCAAGTGAATCAAGCGCAATGCCCGGCAGTCTGCCCTGCTGAATTTCCGCGGCCGCGATCGTTCTCGCTGCGGCGGAACGGCCGTCCGCAGTGGTCACCGTGACTTCCACGCGGTCAGGCTCCCGTTGGCCCGGGCGGAGCCGCAGCGCCGCCTCGAGCGGACGGTCACGGGTGAGTACGGCGCCGTCCGCCACGGTCTGCAGCACTACGTCTCCACCCTCAGCCAGACCGGGCAACAGCAAGCCGCCGTCGCCACACCCGGAGAGAATCGCGAGCACGACGAGAAAAGTGCCGATGTGCCGTACCATACCTGCGTTCCTACAAAAAGAGTACCACGCAACGGACCGGATTCCCATCTGTTCTGCGTCTCGCGCCGCGGGAGATTTCGCTCAGCGCGCCGGGCTTCGCATGAGCCCGGCCGCCTCTGTCAAGGTTTCGCTTGCAGCCGGGCAGCTCTGGCCGTACTATGGTTGCATGAGAGCAACACGGGCGGTGATTCACCTGGAGAACCTGCGATTCAACCTGAGGCAGCTGCGCGAGCACCTGGCGCGCACGAGCCCGGCCCCGGCGATGTGCGTAGCGGTCAAGGCAAACGCATACGGGCACGGCAGCGCCGAGGTGGCGCGCGTGGCGCTGGAAGAGGGAGCAACACACCTCGGGGTGGCCACGGTAGCCGAGGGCGCTGAACTGCGCGCCGCGGGAATAGAGGCTCCCGTGCTGCTCTACGGACTGGCTGCAGACGAGGAGCTCGCAGACCTGGTGGGAGCGCGGCTGTCGCCTTTTCTGGCCGATGCCGACTACGCGCGCGCCGTTGCGTCGGCGGCGCAACGCGTCGGCCGCACGGTCGGCGTGCATCTCAAGATCGATACCGGGATGGGGCGCATCGGCTGCCGGCCGCAGGACGCCGTGGCGGTGGCGCAAGCGGTGGCCGACCTGCCGCAGCTGAGCCTGGACGGAGTTGCCACCCATTTCCCCGTGGCGGACGCAGCCGACGAGAGCCCGACGCTCGACCAGTACGCGCGCTTTGAGGAGTCCGTGGCCGCCATTCGTGCGGCGGGAATCGCCCCCGGCACGGTCCACGCTGCAAACTCGGGCGCAATCATCGGCAGCCCTTTTACCTGGGCCGACATGGTGAGGCCGGGAATCTCGGTGTACGGCTACTACCCGTCGGACGAGCAGACTCGCACCCTCGCTCTGAAGCCGGTGATGGAGTTCCAATCACGCATCTCGTTTGTGAAGCAGGTTGACGCCGGTGCCACCATATCCTACGGAATGACCTATAGAGCCAAACGGACCACCAGAATTGCAACGATACCGGTGGGGTACGCCGACGGCTACAACCGGCTGCTCTCCGGTCGCGCCGAAGTGCTGGTGCGCGACAGCGCCGCCGGGCGCAGCTACCGCGCGCCGATTGCCGGCCGCGTCTGCATGGACCAGTTCATGATCGATCTCGGTCCGGATTCGCGCGCGCGGCGCGAAGACGAGGTAGTGCTCTTCGGCCCCGATCCGGCCGGACCGAACGCTGAAGAGATCTGCGAGCTGCTCGGGACTATTCCGTATGAGGTAACCTGCTGGATCAGCCGCCGCGTGCCCCGGGTTTACGCCTGAGTCCAGAGCTGATCGTGCTTACGCCTGAGTCCAGAGCTGTGCCAGGTTGATCACCGTCTGCGCGGCGCGAATCATCGCCGGCAGCGCAATCCACTCAAAGCGGCTGTGCATGTTGTGCGCGCCGGCAAAGATGTTGGGCGTCGGCACGCCCATCTGCGTAAAGCGGGCACCGTCGGTCCCGCCGCGGATGCTGTGATGAATCGGCTCGATGCCGGTGCCCTGAATGGCACGATCGAGCATCTCGGTCACAAGCGGATGGCGCCGCATGATGTCGCGCATGTTCAGGTACTGCTGCTCAACGGTAACCTCGACTTTGCCGCCCGGATAGGCTGCCTGCACTGCCGCCGCAATTGCCTGCAGCGCATCGATCCGGCGCTGCACTTCGCTCATCTCGAAGTCCCGAATCAGTATGTCCAGTGTCGCCTCCGCCAGACCGGCGCGCAGTTCGATGGGACAGTAGAAGCCGAACCTGCCGTCGCTGGCCTCCGGGCTTTCGTTGCGCGGCAGCATGGCGACAAAGTCGGCGGCCATGTTGACCGGGTTTACCATCTTGCCGCGTGCCTGCCCCGGATGAATGGCGTGCCCGACAAAGGAAACGGTGGCGTGAAAGGCGGTAAAACACTCCGCCTCTACCGTGCCCTCCGCTCCGCCGTCAACGGTGTAGCAGTAGCGCGCCTTTGAACGCTCGGTGGGAAAATCGTCCATTCCGCGGCCGATCTCTTCATCGGTGGTGAAGATGATCTCAAGCGGGCAGTGCGGTATCTCCGGATGCGCGCGCAGGTAGGCAACCGCGGTCATGATCTCGGCAATACCCGCCTTGTCGTCCGCGCCAAGCAGCGACGTGCCGTCGGTTGTGATGACGGTGGCGCCGGCGTAGTCGGCGAGCGCAGGATAGTCAGTCGGCCGCAGTACGTGCCCGGAGCGGCCGAGCGCGATCTCGCCGCCGTCGTACGCGCGAATGACCTGCGGGTTGACCCCTTCG
>PWMO01000205.1 GCA_003558175.1 Spirochaetaceae bacterium | reverse complement strand
TGCCGCCTTCGCGGCCTACGCTATCGCGTGGATGGTTTTCCCGGGGCGGCAGATCCTGTTTGTCATCATCGTGGGCCTGCTGATTGTGCCGCTGCAGATGGCGCTGATTCCGGTATTGCGCGTCTACACGCGCTATGGAATCAACGGCACCTATCTCGGCATGTGGCTGGCACACACCGGGTTCGGACTGCCGCTGGCAACCTACATGCTGTACGGCTACATCTCCGGCATTCCCAAGTCGATCATCGAGTCCGCCCACGCCGACGGAGCCACGCCGTGGATGACCTTCACCAGGCTGGTAGTTCCGCTGTCGATTCCTGCAATTGCCTCGTTTGCCATCTTCCAGTTTCTGTGGGTCTGGAACGACCTGCTGGTTGCGCTGGTATTCTTTGGCACCCGCAGACCGATTGTCACAACGCGGCTGGCGGAGCTTGTTGGAAGCCGGGGTCAATCGTGGCACGTGCTGACCGCGGGCGCCTTCGTCACCATGATCGTGCCGCTGATTATCTTTTTCTCGCTGCAGCGTTACTTTGTGCGTGGCATGATGGCAGGATCGGTGAAGGGCTAAGTGAAATCGAGACGGGTATCGGCTGAAGACGTCGCCAGGGAGGCGGGCGTATCGCGCACCACGGTTTCGTTTGTTCTCAACAACACGCCGGGCAAAAGTATCTCCGAGCCTACGAGACAGCGGGTGCTGATGGTGGCGTCCAAACTTGGCTACACGCCCAACGAGTACGCGCGCCGACTGGCACTGTTGCGGCACAACGCAATCGGCCTCTACATCTCGCATTCCCAGTACGTCTATACCGACGCCTTCATCGTGCGTACCGTCGAGGGCATGGCCCAGGCGGTGAACCGGCACCGGGTGCGCCTGACAATTCACCCGGTGCGTTTCAGCGAGGACAGTTACCTGCAGCTGGCGCAGAAGGACGAAGTAGACGGCATCATTCTGATTAACGCGCATGACAACGATCCGGCGCTCACCGAGGTGGTGGAGTCGGGGTTTCCCTGCGTCTCCATGGACTATCTGCCGGATACCGCGGTCGACCAGGTCTACGTCGACAACCGGAGAGCGGCCGAAGAGGTGATTGAGTATCTGGTTGATCTGGGGCATCGCCGGATCGCGATGATCACGCACGCTTCGGTGGTCTACTCGGCCTCCAAGATGCGGTTGGAAGGCTACCGCGCCGCGCTGGAGGCCGCCGCCGTGGGCTATGACGAGCGGCTGGTCCGCTTTGGTGATTTTTCTGAGCAGAGTGGCTATGATGCCATGCAGCAGCTGCTCGAGCTGCAGCCGCGCCCCACGGCGCTGTTTGCCGGGAACGACGTCATTGCCTACGGAGCGATGAGCGCCATCAGGGATCACGGCTTGAGCATTCCCGAAGACATCTCGGTGGTCGGCTTTGACGACGACTACCTTTCGCGCTATCTGAATCCGCCGCTCACGACCGTGGCGCTGCCGGCCGCCGGGATGGGGTCAGCGGCGGTGTCGCTGCTGATCGGCCGACTCGACAGTCAACGCGAGGCTCCTCCCTCGCGCGTGGTGCTCCCCGCACACGTTTCGGTGCGTGCTTCCTGCAGCCGGCTGGAGGGGTAGCGCCGCCGGTATCCCGCCGCCAACGCCACGAAGCTTCCCGTTGCGCCGCCGGAGCCGTGCCGGAAACGTACCGCTCCCGCGCGGATCCCGCGCGGATCCCGTGCGGAAATCAGGTCGAATTCGCCTCGAAATCGGCCGGAAATAGCCCGGAAATCGCGCAAAATTCAATCAGCAGTCCAGAAGGGTGTGTAGTACATGATGTATGCAGAGATCAATGCTGGTAGGACTGCTTGCGCTGGCCGCCGTTGCCGGGGGAGGTTGGGCCGCGCCGCACCGGTCGGCCGCCGCACCATTGGTTGCTCCGGCACCCCCGCCTCCCCGGGCTGAGCTGACCGTTCGCGCAACCGACGCGGCGCTGCTGGAACAGCGCCTGATCATTGACGGTACGCGGCCGGGCGGTGCATCGGCACCGCCCGCGCGCAGCCGGCTCTTCATGGCGTACGGATACGCGGAAGGTAGAGTGGACTACCTCAGCGGTGGATTCGGCAGCCCCGAGCTCACCGTTGGGAGTGTCACGCTGCAGGGGCTGTTGCGCGAGATCTACCGCCCGACACGCTTCTCCCCGTCTTCCGACGTCTACCGTGAGCCTGCCTCTCTGGCACTCGATTCTTCAATGGCGCCGCCGAGCCGCCTGGGTCTGCAGCTGCAGCCGTGGGCGGCGGCGCCGATGCTCTTTACAACCGTGCGCGAAAACCGCGTAGAGTCGGTCGGACTTGCCTCGGAGTATCGTTCTGGTCCGTTGGCGTTCGTGGCGCTCTTCCGCTCCGGCGACACCGCCGCCCAACCTGAGGAGGCCGTCTGGTACACCGAGTATCCGCGGTTCCCCGGCGGGCGGCTGCACCACGCGGCGGCACAGCTGACGCTGGAGGGGGGTGGGAGCCGGCTCAGCGGCATGGCCGCACTCTCGGGCGGACCGCTGGTTGCGGCGTCTTCAGCCGCTCGGCTGCACGGCCGGTACCGGGCGGGCGCGTTGCGGCTGACCGGGCTGTGGGCGGCAAGCCGTCCCGGGTACGTCACGCCGGACGGACGCTTCTGGCGTGACTCCTACCAGGCGGCAGCGGCGGTTCGCCTCGGCCGGACACGGGGCCCCGCGCTGGAGATCGAAGGTTCGCACCGCGAGACGCGGGCTCCCTTGCGCGACGGGCGGGTCTCACCGTCGCGTACCGAGGCGCTGGTGCGGCTCGGTACGTACGCTTCGGATCTGGGGCGGCAGCGCGTGACCGCAGCCGCCGGGCTCCGTGCGCGCGAGACGGTCGACGATCGCGGCCGCGACACGGACGCCCTCGCGGTCGAGTCGACGCTGG
>PWMO01000442.1 GCA_003558175.1 Spirochaetaceae bacterium | reverse complement strand
GTTGGGTTGAATGCTTCCGCTTGCCACTGGGCGTCACCGGCGGTTCCAGAGGCGACTACGTAGACGTCGTACTCAAAGTTGGCCAGAACGTCGAAATTCGCCTCACCGGACGCTTCGCCGGGTCCGTCGATCGTAATCTCTACGCTTCCGACATTAGAGATCTCGGCGTATGCGTTTACGTTGACTGTGACGTCGATTGTCTCGGACGAATCCGAGTCCGCCATGAGCGGGGCGGCGGTAGCGATCATGGCCAGTGCCAGACCGATGATGATTGCTCGTTTCATTTCTTTTCTCCTGTTACTTTTTGATTCGGGATTTGAACCCGCATACCTGCGTCGACCCAATAGCGGGCCAACGGTGCGGACCGGCCTGCCGCAGCTCTGCTGCGTTCGCGCGGGCCGCCGATGCATGCTGTGGCGGGAGCAGGACTGCCGGCCGTGGCGCGCCGGGACGTCGTCTCCCTTGCTTTCTCCTCCGCAAATCTAACCATTGTCCTCCTTCGTGCGCGGTGCGCACGATCCGTGGGCGTGGTGGCGCTACTGCGCGGGGAGCTCGCGCACCCGCAGCGAGATGTCGCCCTCGTACTCGCCCGAAACCACATACTCGCCGTTGTGATCCGCTTGCGCGGTAATGGTGAGTATCCAGATGCTGGTTTCTCCCGCTGCGCCGGACTGTCCATCTTTGAGTGCCACGCTGTCGCTCCAGCCGGGGAGTGCCCGCAGCTCGTCGCGGGCGTATGATTCAACCGTGTAGGGGAAGTTTGCGGTTACCGAGAACTCAAGCACATAGGTCTGCAGGCCGGGTTCAGTAATGATGAGCTCGAGCGCTCCGCGGTCAAAGCGGATGGTAGAGAAATGCTCGACGCTGATGTCGGTGGTAATGTCGGTACTGATGCTGAAGGCAGCGAGCGCCGCGGGCGCCAGAAGCAGCGCCGCAAACAGGGCGAGAATTTTTTGTCGAATGCCGTCCGCATCAAAACGCATCACACGATCCCTCGGTACTCCCGCAGCAACCGCTTGCGCGGGAGACCCACAAATAAAACGGCGGGCGCCGCCTGACGCCCGCCGCGGTTGATCGATCACGTTTGATCGTCATCGACCACCGTTATGGTGATATCGCCAGTGTACTCACCGGAGACCAGGTAGGTGCCGACGTCGTCAGGCTGTGCCTTGACGGTCAGTACCCAGGTACTGGTGACTCCCGCAGCACCGCTTTCGTCCTCGCCGAGGGCAATCGAGTCTTCCCATCCGGGAAGCTCTTGCAGATTGCCGGTGGCTTCGGACTCGACAGAGTAGGGGAAGTTTGCCAGCACGGAGAAGTCGAGTGACTCCTCGTGCGGCCCCGGACCCATGAGGTCCAGCGTCAAACCCCCGTTGTCGAAGGTGATCTGCGAGTACCTGGCGACAGTGATGTTGACGGTGATGGTTTCTGAGACGTCAAGCGGTGGCTCCGCTTGCACGAGGGCGGGTGAGACCGCCAGCAGTACCAACACCACAACACCAATCGTACTCCATTTCTTCATGGTATCCTCTCCTCGGAAACCGTGGTTCGGATCCCGTTCATACCATCTCACGAGCCGAGCGGAGCCCAAAGACCCCGCCCGCAGTTGCATCACACCGGCCGACCGACCCGGAGGCAATTCCACCCCCGCAATCAGCCGACGCGGTTGGTTGGTTAGTTGACGTCAGGGGCCACGGTAAACGTAAGCTGGCCTCGATACTCTCCGGCCAAAGCCATGGTATCCGGGCCGCTGAATGCGTTCTCTTCTCCTCCTGGGAAGTACATTCCGAATGCGTCAGCGATCAGTTGAATTCTATACTCTGACGTCTTGCCGGGCTCACCCGCTTCTAGCTCCACTCCGACCTTATTGTCTTGGCCGCCGCTCCACCAGCTCGGAACGAAACCATCATCTCCACCGACTAGCGTCACACGAGCCTGGTAAGGAAACTTCTCACTTTCATCCAGACCCTCAATTCCAGCCGCAAACGGCAACACATACCCATCAACTGTGCTCGGACCCATCGACTCCAGCCACATCGGTTCACTAGGTGCGGTCATGGTCAAGGTGTAAGGGAAGTTTGCCAGAACCTCCATAAATTTGTTGTTTAGAGCCGACCTTCGGTCACTTGGGGTAGCTGAACCCTTGATGTCGTCCAAGCTCAACGAAAACTCAGACTTGGTGAGCGTAATCTCCGCATACTGCGAGACATTCACCGTTACATTCACGGTGCTTGTTTCTTCCGGTCCGTTTGCGAACGCGGGCGCTGCGAGCAAAACGGCCAGGATCATCATAATCCCAAAATACTTTTTCATTTTTTTCTCCTTACTTTTTCTGAGCATCCCGATTCCGGGACGATCATCAAGCAGTAGAAGCCTCAACGGACCCCACCGCTCATCAAAGCGCTATACAACCGCTTGCATCAGCCGTTCGGCGCACCTTCTGTGACCTCGATTGTCAATGAGAAGTTGTGCATGCCATCGTCATCGGCAAGCAGCATTTCGCCGCCGGCGAACGCGCCGGCTTTTCCGCCGTACTTAAAGGTCGTTTTAACGCCAGGGGTCTCTTCGCCGCTGTCTCTTGACATCTCCCAAGCCTTCAACGCGGCCACGGCACCACTGTCGTCAACGCTTACGGTGTGCGGAAAGTTCGCAAGCACGTCGAACTCGATGTCCCAATCGACCTCGTTCGTGTCAGGGATATTAATCGTGAAGTCATCGGCGTAGATCGCCGCGTACTGCGCCACGGTAATGTTTACCGTAATGTCTTTGGAGACCGGCGGCTCACCACTCGAAGGATCTGCCATCACCGGCATGGCGAGCAGCAGGAGTGCGAGGGCCATCAGTATGATGGTTACTTTTTTCATCTCTGTATCCTCTCTACATTTTTTTTGGTTCACCGGACTTTG
>PWMO01000526.1 GCA_003558175.1 Spirochaetaceae bacterium | reverse complement strand
CTCGATTTCCATTCGGTCGAGCAGCTGCGAGTAGAAGGTCTCCTTGCTGCTGAAGTAGTTGTAGAACGTTCCGGTGCTCAGTCCCGCTTCCTGCACGATATCGGCTACGGAGACTCCGCGATACCCGTGACGTTCGAAAAGTGGGCGGCCGGCAGCCAACAGCAGCGCACGTCTGTCGGACATGTCTCAGTGTAGCAAGAATGAACCAATATTTCAAATATTCATTTGTCTGATTTCTCTGCCGGTCGTTCTCTGTCGCAACGAGGACCACCGGTCGACCCCACTCGATTGCCGCCACGCTCCACAAGAGGCAGCTGCAGCGGCAGATAGGGCGGAATTCGGTTGCCAAACGGCGAAATAATCGGCCGAAACGCTCCTGGATGACCAATGGGTCTAAAATGAGCCGTGCTTGATACGGTGCCTCTCGTTCACCCGGAGGCCGCCAGGGCAGAGCAGCGTCGTTGTGCCACCGCGCCACCACCGCAGTAGCGAAGGTGGCGCGGCAATGATGTTGACATCGTCGCCCAAGTCTCAAATACTCGCGCAAAAGTGGCGAAGAGGTGACAGAAGCATGACAGAATACGTACTGCGCTGTCCGGCGTCCGGACAGACCCTGAACGACAGCACTGAGACCATCCTGCTTTCCAATCCCGCGAGCACCGTGCCCGCGTTGTTACGGACCGAATATGCCGTGCGCCGCCTGCAACCGCTTGAAGCGGATCACGGCATCTACCGCTTCTCGGACTGGCTGCCGCTCGCCCGCACCCTCACCGGATCGTCGGCGCCGGTGACCTACCACAGTACCGCGCTGGGCCGACACCTCGGGCTGCAGCGGCTGTACGTAACCTTCAGCGGCTACTGGCCTGAGCGCGGCGCCTCGATGCTGACCGGCACGTTCAAGGAGTGTGAAGCGTTCGCCGTCTGCGGCCGCATTACGGCGGACTTTCCCGCCACGCTGGTAGTCGCGTCGGCCGGCAACACCGCGCGCGCCTTCATCCATGTCTGTTCGCAGAACCGCATTCCCGCAGTGGTAGTGGTTCCCGAACAGAACCTCGACGCGATCTGGAGTCCGTTCCCGGTGCACGATTCTGTTACCCTCATCGCCGCCGGCGACGGTGCCGACTACTCCGACGCCATCGACCTGGCAGGCAGGATTGCCGCGCTGGACGGTTATGTCGGTGAAGGTGGAGCACGCAACGTAGCGCGCCGTGACGGCATGGGAACCACCGTGCTGTCGGCCGTTACCGAAATCGGTCGCATCCCGGACTACTACTTTCAAGCGGTCGGCAGCGGCACCGGCGCGATTGCGGCGTGGGAGGCGCAACAGCGCTTTGTCGCCGACGGCCGCTTCGGTTCCAACAACATGCGCCTGATGCTGTCGCAGAACGCTCCCTTCCTGCCGATGTACAACTCGTGGAAAGCGCGCTCGCGCGAACTCATATCGCAGGACGAGTCCACCGAGAAACGGCAGATCGAAGAAATCTACGCCAAGGTGCTTTCCAACCGGCATCCGCCCTGGGCAGTCCACGGCGGTCTGTTCGATGCAATGGAGCAGAGCGACGGCGAGATGTACGCAATCGAGAACGAAGCCGCGCGCGAAGCGGAACTGCTCTTCGAACGTCATGAAGGCATCGACATCAGCGAGCCCGCATCAGTTGCCGTCGCCAGCCTGCTGCAGGCAGTCGCCCGTCGGGACGTAGAACCTGATGCCGCGATTATGCTAAACATTACCGGAGGCGGGATGCGCCGCTTTGCAACAGAACACACAAACTACCCCGTGACGCCGCGGCGAATCGTGCCCCAATCGGATATGTCCAGTGAACGCGTCGCCGCGCTGATGCGCGAACTGTAGTCAGAAGCAAGGAGTACGAAGAGATGGATTCAAGACCTGACATTTTTGCCAAGTGCGACGGCGACGGCGGCTACTACGGCGCACAGCGCGTCGAGGACGACCACTACTACACTCGTCCGATTGTTGATCCTATCCCAGGCCGCCTGATGGAGTTCGAAGGGCAGGAACGGATCATGTGGTCGGTCAACAACTACCTTGGCCTTGCCGAGAGCGAAGAGATCAAAGCGGTTGCCGTGGACGCCGCGAAGACCTACGGCGTGAGTGCACCCATGGGTTCGCGCATGATGACCGGCAATACACCGCACCATCTCGCGCTTGAGCAGCAGCTGGCTACTTTTGCCCGCAAAGAGTCGGCCATTCTGTTCAACTACGGCTACCTCGGGGTGCTGGGAACTATCACGTCCCTCGCGGGCCCGGACGACACACTGGTCATGGACAAGCTGGCGCACGCCTGCATCGTTGATGCGGCCATGATGGCGCCGGCTCAAGTACGGGTGTTCAAGCACAACAACATAAAAGATCTCGAGAGTGTGCTGCAGAGCGTGCAGAAGCAGTCCAAGGGCGGCATCATGGTACTGCTTGAAGGCGTCTACGGCATGACCGGAGACCTGGCACGCCTGGATGAGATCTGTGCACTGAAAGAAAAGTACGACTTCCGCATCTTCGTGGATGACGCTCACGGCTGGGGCGTAATGGGCGATCAGGGGCGAGGTGTTGCCGACTACTTCGGCGTCCAGGACCAGGTAGATATCTACTTCGGAACCTTCGCCAAGTCGTTTGCCTCAATCGGCGGGTTCTCGGCCACCACCAAACCGGTGCGCGACTGGATCAGCTACAACGCCCGGACCCAGGTATTCGCCAAGAGCCTTCCGATGGTCTACGTCAAGTCGCTTGAGAAGGCATTGGAGCTGGTGATAGCCGGCGACGCAAACCGCGCCCGGATGTGGGAAAACTCCAACAGGCTGAAAGATGGCCTGCGCGAGCTCGGCTACTTCATCGGCAACGGCGCCTCACCCATCTGCGCAGTGTTCGCGCCAATTCACGGAGAGCAGACCG
>PWMO01000546.1 GCA_003558175.1 Spirochaetaceae bacterium | reverse complement strand
GAGTCTTCACCACCATGCCGCCGGAGATGGTGCCGTCGCCAATTGCGCCGTGAACGCCGGCGATCGAGAGTCGCTCGATCAGTGATCCGTCGCGGGCCAGGATCCCGGGGATGTCCGAGAGGAAGATCATGGTGTCACAGCGCAACGTGGTGGCAAGGGTGAGCGCGGCGTCATCGGCGTTGAGATTGAGCCCTCCACCGGCGCCGTCACTGAAGGTAGACGCCACAACCGGCAGGTATCCCGCATCCAGCAGCGTCTCCACCAGGCGCGGGTCACAATGCCGGACCTCGCCGGTACGGCTCGGGCGGCCCTCGTGATCGGTGATGGGTGAACCAACCAGCAGGCCGCCGTCGGAGCCCGAGATTCCAACCGCCGGAGCGCCGTGAGCGAGCAGGCCGCGCACGATCTGCTTGTTGATCAGCCCGCACAGCACCATGTCCACCACCTCCATCTCCTGCTCGCCGGTCATGCGAACGCCGTCAACAAAGACCGGTTCGATTCCGAGGGTGCGCGCCAGTGTACTGACCTGCGCGCCGCCGCCGTGCACCAGGATCGGCCGCGAGACGCTGCGCAGCGCGTTGAGGTCGGCGAGAAAGCGGGTGAATGTCTGCCTGTCGGCGGTGGCGGCGCCACCGACCTTGATGACTACCGTCGGTTTCTGTTCCATGGCGTACTCGTGGGATGGTTTGATTGTCGGCGAACTCTGCGGCGCAGCCGTTCAGAATTCGCCGTAGATACGTAAGCCTTCGGTCTCATCGAAACCGAAGTGCAGATTCATGTTCTGAACGGCCTGGCCGGAAGCGCCCTTGACCAGATTGTCGATGGCTGAGAAGAGCAGCAGTTCACGGTCTTCGACGTGCCAGCCGATGTCGCAGCGGTTGGAATTGCGCACGTAGCGGGTCTCGGGGATGCGGTCTCCGAGCAGCCGAATGAACGGCCGCGCACCGTAGGCTTCCTTGAGCGCAGCTTCAACGGCCTCTGCGCTCACGCCCTCCCGCAGGGTGCAGGAAGTGGTGACTCCAAGCCCCTGTTTGATGGGCACCAGGTGCGGCGTAAACAGCAGCTGCAGCTGCTTGCCGGAGCGTGACAGGTGGTAGTGAATCTCGGACCAGTGGCGGTGACGCGTGCCCGGATTGTAGGCGTTGATGTTTTCGGTTCGCTCGGTGAACAGCAGGTTGATGCTCTCTTTGCGGCCGGCACCCGAAATGCCGGAGAACGCGTTGGCGACAACCTTGCCCTGGATCAGACCCTTGCGTGCCAGCGGCAGCAGCGGCAGCAGGGTTGCCGTGGGGTAGCAGCCCGGATTGCCGATTATGTCGCTCTCGCGGATCTCTTTCTGGTGCCATTCCGAAAGCCCGTAGCAAGACTTCAGCTGCAGGTCTTCGCGCGGAGGCGGCTCGCCGTAGGCGCGCGCAAAGAGCGCGCTGTCGGGCAGGCGAAAGTCCGCCGAGAGATCGATCACCACCGTCGAGCCGAGAAACGGCTCGCACACCCTGGCCGAAGTGAGGTGCGGCAGCGCCGAAAAGACCACCTCCGGCTCCGCTTCGACCACGGACTTCACATCGACCAGTATACCGTTGCTCTTGGATCGCAGCGCCGCGGCCAATCCGGGGTCTATGTCGGTGATCATCTGTCCCGCTCTGGAGGAGGATGCGGCGATGACCGTTCCGACACGTGGGTGGCCGGCAAGTATCCTGAGCAGTGCCATTCCGGTGTAGCCGGTTGATCCGAGTACGGCAACGCGCATGCGCTATTCCTCGAACTCCGGCGCTTTGGCCTTCAGCTGCCGCAGAAACGATTCGCGGTCGGTGCCTTCGCGCAGTACCACGATTACGGTGTCGTTGCCGGCAACCGTGCCCAGAATGTCCCCGATGCTCAGGTTGTCGAGCGCGAAGCCGACGCTGTCGGCGTGTCCGGTGAGCGTGCGCACGACCGCGACCGTGCCTGAGAACTCAATCGATACGTATCCGCGCAGGAAGTCCTGTACGTAGCTGCGCTCGGATTCGCGTCGCTCTTCTTCACTCGGAAGCGTGTACGTGTAGCCGTTTGGCCCCTGTGCCACTTTACCTACCTTCAGCAGCTTGAGGTCACGCGAAAGGGTGGCTTGCGTAACGCGATACCCCTCGTCTCCGAGGTGGCGCAGCAGCTGCTCCTGGCTGGTGATGCGATTGGAACGAATGATCTTCTTTATTGCCTGTAACCGTAAGGGCCGTTCTTTCACTCAGCGACTCCAGCGACGCGGTGTTCCGGGCCGCCGGCGTGGGACATGACCGCCCTGCCGCACTTACCGGAAAAATATGCTCCGAAAGACTACGGTTTTTCGCTGAAAGTATCAAGGGTAGCGACTGTATGCGCATAAATATAATCGTGACGCATCGCATCGATCTCGGCGAGCAGAATTTCACCATCATCGGGCTGCTGTAACACCTGGACGGTCTCTCCCTCCTGGTCTTCGACCTCAACGCAGCCGCCGCTCACGGCGCGGATCTGCAGCGCCGTCTGATCCTCAAAACGGATCACAAGCTCCAGACTCTCATCCAACGGTCGCGGCTGCCGATGCGTCAGCCGAAGAACCATCGCGGGCGGGGTTAGCCACGGCTTCATCCTGCTTGTTGGTCAAGCGCCGCCGAAAAATCTGTGGATAGAGGTCGTGCAATGTCCTCTTCTGCCACACATAGAAGTAGTCAGACAGCTCCGCGTATTGAACATTGTTATAGTAAGGAGGATCAATGCAGATAAGGTCTGCCGACTCATCCGAGGCTTCGATGTTAGCAGCGGTTCCACAACGAATACTAACTGCCGGGGAACCTCCTCTCAACTGCTCGTGAAGCGGTTCCATAAGTTCGGCCATACCTTTGTACGAATCTACGACTTGAGACAGAGTCCAAGCCGTACCAGAGCTAGCTCCACTG
>PWMO01000127.1 GCA_003558175.1 Spirochaetaceae bacterium | reverse complement strand
CGGCAAACAGCAACAGTCCGTCGAGCAGAGATGTAGCCGGAAACCGTCCAGCGTTGATCTCATGCTGTATCCGCAGCCAGACCTGGAACCCCTGCATCTTCGCCAGAAATGCTCCCACAAACCCGGTCGCGAGCACAAGCAGAACGGTTGGCAGCGCGCCGATCCATGTGCCGACACGAATCAGCAGGTAGAGCTCAAGCAGCGGGATAACGGTAAACAGGAGTACTAGCTTTGCCATTGCGGTTACAGCGTATCACAGCCCGGGCCATTCGAGAAGTGCAAAAAAAAGCCCCCTCAGGAAAGGAGGTAAAAACCTGAGGGGGACGTGCAAGAGATCCGCCACTGGTGTGGCCCGATGGTGCGGCGACTCACGCTCGCCGTGTTCAATCTATAAACAACGCCCAGGGCTGAAGGTTACGTTCGTGGATTCGGTCTGACTCCCGCGCTGTGGTGCTGCCGTGCCAGAGTGCTACGGTGCCCAGTCGCCTTCGTCTTCATCCGCAGGTTCCGGACGAAAGTAGCGAACGCTCACGATCCGCCGCTTGGCGGTCGCCTCCACCGCAAATCGGCCGGCCGGCGTCTCAATAACGTCGCCCTGTGCCGGAATGTGCCCTACCCGGCTCATCAGGTAACCGCCGAGGGTCTTGATGCTGCGGGACTGGGGGAGCTCGGTGCCGAGCAGATCGTTTATGATGTAGATGGGAACTTCAGCCATAATGCGTACCGTTCCGTCGCCCAGGTCCGTCACCGGCTCGCGTTGCTTCACCTCGTGCTCGTCGTAGATTTCACCGAGGATCTCTTCAATCACGTCTTCCAGAGTCACAATTCCGGCAACGCCTCCGTACTCATCCAGCACCACCGCAATGTTAAGTCCTTCCCTGCGAAACTGCGCCAGCATCTCCTCTACCGTGCGAGTTTCCGGCACGAAGATCGGTGCCACCATCAGATCGCGCAGTCGCAGGTGAGTTTCATTGCGGGTGAGCTTCGGCAGGATGTCGCGCAGAATCGAAATGCCGACAATTCGCTCCGGGTCACCGTCGTAGACCGGAATTCGCGTGTACCCTTGACTGCTGATCTGCTCCACGGCGTCGGAGATCGTAGTGTTCTGTTCCAGGCTGAATACCTTGGTACGATGCGTCATGATTGCCTGGACCGTGACATCACCGAATCGAAAGACGTTCTTGACCATGTTGGACTTGGTGTTCTCCAGGATTCCGAGATGTTCCGCTCGTTTGACCAGGTAGAGAATGCCTTCACGCGTTATGCCCGTGCTTGAGGGCGCGCCGGTGAGTCGTGTAATGAGAGAGGCGATCGATGCGATCGCCCAGACCACCGGACGCAGCAACAGTTCCAGCACCAGGATGAAGCGCACGGTGTGCACCGCCCACGCTTCGTTGTGTACAATCGCCAGCTGCTTGGGAGCTACTTCGCCGAACACCAGAATCAGCAACGTCAGGATGCCGGTAGTGGCCGCCAGCAGGGCACTACCAAAGAGACGGATTGTGAGCTCGCTGGCCAGTACCGAAGCGCCGATATTCACGATGTTGTTTCCGATCAGTACGATGGTGAGCAGGCGTTCGGGTACGCTGGTCGCGAGGAACACGAGCTCGCCTCGCTTGCCCCATTTTTCGCGTATTGAATGGATCTGGGCGTCCGAAAGCGACGTGAACGCGGTCTCGGTGCCGGAGAAGAACCCGGACAGACCAAGCAGCGCTACGATCCCCAGAACTCTCGCGAGCATCAGGGGTTCCTCAGGGAACGGCGTTGGTCAGGGACAGGGTCGGGATGGTCCATAGAGTACGAATGAGATGATAGCCGAAAGACATGCGTCACGCAAGAGCCAACCGAACCGGTGCAGCCGAACGCGTACATCCCCGTACACGGCGCGCATCGTGAACGCGAGTTTCGCAATACGTGTCGGCCGACGAAACATGCAGGCGCCGGGTGCTGCCGGCGCGGCCCCGTCCGCAGCGGCAGCCGCGGCGGAGCGGCCCTGTGCGGCGTACCGCTGTGTGATTATTCTACTTTCAGCACGTCTTTCATGGCCTTCAGCAGCGTCTCTTTCGGAAGAGCTCCCTGAGCCATCTGAGGCTTGTCGTCCATCGGGATGAAGAGCAGCGAGGGGATACTCTGTATGCCGAACGCGGCCGCCAGTTCCTGCTCCTTGTCGGTGTCAATCTTGTAGACGTGCATTTTGCCTTCGAACTCGGTTGAGATCTCTTCCAGAATGGGAGCAACCATCTTGCATGGCCCGCACCAGTCGGCGTAGAAGTCGACGATTGCGGGTAAGTTGCCTTCGTACTTCCATTCGCTGTTCTCTTCAAAATTGAATATTTTCTCTTTGAATGTCTCTTTGGTCAGCAGTTCTGCCATAGAAGCCTTCCTCTTATATAGAAATTTCTATATAGAAGATAGCAGAAACTTCGTTGTGAGTAAAGGTAAATGGTGCCGATTTTGTTGTTAAAAATGAAGCAGCAGAAAATTTCCTGTGGTGTACTGTGTAGGAGGTCACACAGTGCACATTCGAGGTTATCTCACCCCCGCTCCCACCGCCGCCGCCCTGGCCGGCACCACCGCTCTCACCCCTGCCGCGTCCGCTGCCGGCTCGTCCCCCGGCGCAGCTGAGGCGGTGCGGATCACCGCCGAACCCGAGTTCTGCCCCAACGCCGCCTGCCGCTTCCATGACCGAAAGGAAGCAGCTAGAGCGGATGGTCACCCACCGCCACGTGTGGAGCCACAGCCGCGGGGGTGCAGAGTGGATCAGGCGGATCTGGCAGCACGACTACGAGAACCCGCCCGCGGTGCGACTGCGGCGGGGGGAGGTAACGCAGCGCACGGTGGCCCTCGGGCGCGGGGAGCTGCCGCAGCACCTGGTGGCGTGAGGGGGCATCAGGGGCGGGCAGGGGTGAGAGCCGGTG
>PWMO01000330.1 GCA_003558175.1 Spirochaetaceae bacterium | reverse complement strand
TTCAAAGATCGCCTTCTGGATTCGCACCGCCACCGTGGTGTGTGTCTTGCCGTCTTCAGTGCGCGAGACGTACTGAAACACCTCCACGCATCCTGCCAGCAAACCAACCGTCAGCATCACCAGCACAACCCGCACCGTCCGGCCGCCAACACCAAAGCGCATCCTGCTTCGCGTCACTTTGCTGCCGGTCCAAACGGAGCCGAGGGTTTCACGTGTTGCCGGTATCGTGCCCTCGCCGGTCGCTTGACCTGCACCGCCCGTCTGCAGATAATGAGTGTACATGGCAGCCATTGTAGCATAGGCGCATCTGTTCCGGCGACGCGTCGCGTCCCGCGCAGCTTGCCCTCGCAACACCTTCAGTGATTCACTCAGCTGAATCAGCAAGCTCAAGAACAGAAGCGTCAAGCCGCACGCGAGAGATCATCCAGATTTCGAGGTGGGGCCATGTCACGCCAGGCAGTTTCCTTCCACATAACAGAAGACACATTCATCTGCATCAACTGCGGCCGCACCGCCGTTCCGCCACGCAGCGGAACACGCAACCGCAACCACTGTCCTTACTGCTTAACCAGTCGCCACGTTGATCTGCGCCCGGGAGATCGTCGATCCGGTTGCCGCGGCAGCATGGAAGCGATTGGGGTGTACGTCCAGGCGAACGGGGAGTGGAGCCTGATTCACCGCTGTACAGACTGCGGGATCGTCAAGTTGAATAGAATCGGGCCGGATGACAGCGAGCGAGCGTTGCTCGCTCTGGCGGCGCGGCCGCTCACCAGACTTCCCTTCCCGCTGGAAGCGCTGACCTGCGACACCAATGAGGCCGACCATGGCGACAAATAACCGGCGTGCCGAGGCGTGGGGTTGGACCGCACATGAGGAAACCCACTGGAACAGCGTGCCGGCCGAGCTCATTCCGGCGCGGGTTACCGGGCGCTATTCTGTGTACTGGCGGGTGGTAATTCCGGCTGAAAGCCGTGAAGAGACGGTGCAGGCGGCGGGGGCCTTTCGCTACCTGGCGGCGGGCTCCGACGATTACCCGGTGGTGGGCGACTGGGTTGCCCTATCGCCGGACGGCGGGTTGATTCAGCAGATATTGCCGCGCAGAAGCAGTATCACGCGTCGGCAAGCCGGGCGCGCCGCCTGCCCGCAGCTTCTGGCGGCCAATGTAGAGATGGCGCTACTGGTGTTTGGTCTCGACGGAGGACGAAATTTCTCTCCCGGGCTGCTGGAACGATTTCTGACGCTCTGCTCAGCGGGAGGGGTTGCACCGCTGGTGGTGCTCAACAAGGCCGATCTCGCGCAGCCGGATTACATTGAGACGGTCAGGTTGCAGACGGCTGCCGTCCGTTCCGACATCCCTGTCTGCATTACCTCAACGCGCAGCGGTGCGGGACTTTTGGAGCTGCACGGCCTGATTACTGCCGGTCGGACGACGTGCTGTATGGGGCGGTCAGGTGTGGGCAAATCGAGCATCATGAACGCGCTGCTGGGAACGGAGCTGCGGCGCACCGCCGAGGTGAGTCGGATTCAGAACAAGGGGCGTCACACCACGTCGACCGCGCAGCTGCTGATGCTCCCTGGAGCGGCCGGAGACGCCGCGGGCGGGATGCTGATCGACACCCCGGGACTGCGTGAAGTTCAGCTCTGGGGAGGAGAGCACTCTCTGCTTGAGAGCTTTGCCGATGTACGGGAGCTGGCTGCCGGGTGTCGTTTTCGCGACTGCCGGCATCAGGGCGAGCCCGGTTGCGCGGTACAGCGGGCAGTTGCCGAGGGAGCATTGCCGCTCACGCGGCTCGAGCACTATCTGGAGCAGCGGGACGAATTGGCCGAAGCCGAGACCCGCCGCCGATTGGGCGCCACCGCCCAAGAGAAGCAGAAATGGAAAAGCGTTTCAAAGCGGGCACGCAGAGACCGCAGGTGACTCTTCGCAACCGACTCTCCGCAACTGCCTCTTTTAAGCTGTCTCTATTGGCCGCTCGCTCTCCCGGTCCGCCTGACCCGTGTTACGACCTGCAGCTCGAGACGCGTGATATCGCAACCAGCGCCACCGATACCAGCAGAATCATCAACAGAAACGCCGGGCGGTAGGTAGCCAGGACATCAAAACTGTGACCGGCAATGATGGGCCCCATCGCGCCGCCCATGGTTCCGATGAACACAACGGTGCCGAACAGGCGTCCGTGCGCCGCGGTGCCAAAGCACTCCGCCACCAGCGGCGACATGGACGTGAACACCCCTCCGTGCGCCACCCCGTACACCAGCGCAAAGAGGTAGAGCACCAGCGGAGTAAATGCAAACTGCAGGATAACGAAGGAGCTGAGCATCATCGCGTAGCAGATCTGCAGTGATCTTCGAGCTCCGATACGGTCAAGCAGCGTTCCAACACTGAGCCTTCCGATTATGCTCACCGCACCAATGGTAGACAGCACGCTCGCGGCCACCTGTCGACTCACGCCCAGGTCGGTGGCGTACGGCACCACGTGCACGATGATGGTCAGCATGCTGAACGCCAGGCAGAGCTGGGCAATACAGATTCGGCGAAAGGTCGCACTGCGCATTGCGGTACGGCCGGCCTCTGCGATGTTCCGTGCGTGATCAACCGAGGCAGCCGCGGCACGCTGCTCGGCGGACGGCGGTGGAACCCGCAGGTACTGCGCAAAGAGCATGACCAGCGGTCCCGTCAGCGCAGCGATCCAGATAAACGTTCCACGCCAGCCGAAGCGCGCAATCAGAAAGGCAATCACCGCCGGTGTCACCACCTGCCCTGCCGCGGCACCGGTCTTGACGATGCCGGACATCTGTCCGCGCCGACTGCGAAACCAGCGCGCTACCGTAGAAAGCGTCACTACGTCATGTGCCCCAAAGGCCACGCCCACCAGTCCGGCGTAGCTCAGGTAGAGCTGCCACGGCGCGCTGACTCGGGACATCAACAGGTAGCCGGCGGAAAACAGCACCGCCGCCCAGGAAACCAGCACGCGAGGCCCCAGTCGGTCATTGAGTCGGCCATAGATCATGCCGGTCAGGCCCATGACCAGCGAGGTGCTCGAAGCTGCTCCGGAGATAACCGCGCGTGACCAGCCGAACTCCGCCTGCAGCGCGTCAAAGAATACGCTGAACGAGAAGATCACGCCCACCATCGTAGCTTGTACGAGAAAACTGGCCGCCACTACCACAGTGCGGGAACGGTTGTGATCTGATTGCTGCAGCACGCGGGGCGTCTTCATACGGTTCATAGCTTCGCTGAGGCGGATTATTCTCTCGGCACGCGGGGTACGAGGAACAGTCTATCCTGAAGCGCCACCGGCTTCAACTACCGCGCTGCCGGTTGTAGTAGTCGATCGCTCGGCCGAGTTCCTGCAGGCAGACATGGTCGTACTGCGGCGAAAGGAGAATGATGTTGTCCCGCCGCAGGTTGCTGTCGCGGCGCAGCAGGATTGGGAAGATGCTGTGCGTGGCAATGATCAGCTGATACTTCTTGGACAGGCGGGCAAAAAGCTCGCCCCATAGAATTGCCTGGCCGGCAAAACCGATATGGTTATCCACCTCGTCAAGCAATAGCGTGGGGCGATCGGTGCGCTTCTGGCGGTAGGTCAGAAACCGGTCTTCGATATAGTCTATCAGCTCATTGACCAGTCCAATGCGTTTCTCGCCCGTGGAACGAAGGTGGGCATTGGCCTCCAGGTAGTCGGCGCCGACAAACGACTGCTCCGAGTCACGGTAGCAGTCCTGGTAGAACACCGGCTGACCGTCGCGCTGCACCGTGGCACCAAAGGGCGCCTCGCCCCCGTCGCGGCCGTTTGACCAGCCTCCTTCGCCGCAGCCGCACGCTGCCGCGAGGGTGCTGAGAATAGTAGTCTTTCCTGCGCCGTTGGGTCCAAAAAGCACATTGATGCGGTCACCAAATGCGATCCGCCGCCCGCCGATGCCGGGGAGTTTCAACGGGTATCCTGATTTGAACTGCAGTGCCGATATCATGCTCTAAGAAGATACCCAATCGTACTGCCGGACGTCACTCCCCGCCGCGACGTTCTCCGTCGCTCGTTCTCCCTGGCGCCCGCTCCCACGATCCGCGCTGGTTCCGACACGCCGATTTGGACCTTGCGCGCGGCCCGGGGTCGTGGTAAATTTCACCTATAGAAGGATCGAGGATGGGAGCCATGAAACGTCCATTACCGGCAACGGCCGGCGACCAACGCGACAGGGGCCAGAGCAGGCGTCATTTTCTGCGCAACCTCGGCATTGCCGCCGCCGGCACCACCTTGCTGGCACACGGGCCGGCTGAAAGGTCGGCGCCGGAGAAGCCGTCGGCCGACCCTGAGCCACGCGACCGGCCGGGAGCAGAGCTGTGGCAGCCCGCCTACCTCAAACTGGAAGCGGAAGGCAAGTTCGAACAACGCGTTGAGCAGGCATATGAGCATCTTGAACATTGCGAGCTCTGTCCGCGGCGTTGCCGGGTGAATCGCCTTGCGGGGCAGATCGGCGCCTGCAATGCGCCGGAGCAGGCGGTTGTCTACAGCGCCCAGCCACATTACGGCGAGGAGTTGCCGCTTGTCGGTCACAACGGTTCGGGAACCATCTTTTTCTCCAACTGCAACCTGCGCTGCGTATTCTGCCAGAACTGGCCGATCGCCCACGAGGGCCGCGGCCGCCGTGTAGCCGATGAGACGCTCGCCGATGTAATGCTGCAGTTGCAGGGCATCGGCTGTCACAACATCAACGTTGTCACGCCCAGCCACGTGATGCCCAATATCCTTGCCGCCGTTCGGATTGCCGCGGGCAAGGGCTTGCGGATACCACTGGTCTACAACACCGGCGGCTACGATGCGCTGGAAGCGATCAAGCTGCTGGACGGCGTTGTAGATATCTACCTGCCCGACCTGAAGTTCACAGACGGGGTTGAGGCCGAGCGCTACACCGGGAGCACCCAGGACTATCCGCGGGTGGCCAAAGCGGCAATTGAAGAGATGTATCGCCAGGTGGGCAATCTGCAGACCGACAGGCAGGGAATAGCGCTGCGCGGAGTGATGATCCGCCACCTGGTCATGCCCAACCGCATTGCCGGCACACGCGAGTTCGTGAACTGGGTGGCCGAAAGCCTCTCGCCGGATACGTACGTCAACATCATGTCGCAGTACCGAGTTGAACACCGCGCCTTCGAGCATCCCAAGATCGCGCGTGCAATCACGACACAGGAGTATCTCGAGGCCATGGAGTGGGCCGAAGAAGCCGGGCTGCGCAACCTGGATGAGCGGTCGGTGATGCAGAAAGAGGTCTTCCGCCGCCGCGGATAAGCTACGACCAGATACCCGGCACCACGGTTCCGCATTGACTGCAGGCGCCGTCGGTCAACGCTACTTCTTCCACAAAGAATCCCAGGCGTCGAATGATTGTCTTGCCGCAGCCGGGGCAGTAGGTGCTCTCCCCTTCGTGTCCGGTGACCCGCGCCACGTAGACGTATTCGAGGCCGACATCGTGCGCGACCGCACGAGCGCGGTCGAGTGTAGAAACCGGCGTTGGCGGCAGGTTGGAGAGCTTGTACAACGGATAGAAGCGGGCAAAATGCAGCGGCACCGACGGGCCTAGCTCGTCGCGAATCCAGCGGCACATCTCTGCTACCTGCTCCGGATCGTCATTCAGGGTGGGGATCAGCAGATTGGTGATCTCGATGTGTACCCCGGCGGCATGTAGACGCCTGAGCGTTTGCAACACCGGCTCAAGCTCTGCATCGCAGTAGCGGCGGTAGAACTGTGGATCAAAGCTTTTCAGGTCGATATTGACCGCATCGATGAGTTCCACGAGCGCCTCAAGCGGTTCAGCTGCAATGTAGCCGCTGCTATGCACCAGGTTCAGCAGCCCGGCTTCGCGGCAGAGCGCCGCGGTGTCATGCATGTACTCAAAGAACGCCACCGGTTCGCCGAAGGCAAAACTCATCGAACGCGCCTCGGTGCTGCGAGCGTGGTCGACTATCGCTTGCGGCGGCAGGTCGTAGGCGTGCACATCGTCGGGCTGAACCAGCGCCATATCCCACACCTCGCAGAACTGGCACGCAATCGGGCATCCCGCGGTTGATACCGAGAGCGCTCGTGTGCCGGGAAGAACGTGGAAGAACGGTTTACGCTCAACCGGGTCAAGCTGGACCAGCGCCGGATTGCCGTAGACCAGGGTGTAACCAACGCCGTCCCGGTTCTCGCGGACGCGGCATGGGCCGCGTCGCCCCGCCTGAATGGTGCACCCCTTGGGACAGAGCGTACAGCGCACGGCCGATCCTGGCAGTGTCTCAAACCACGGCGATCGGCGCCTCCCAATTCGCCCGAGCCGGGCCGACTGCGCCTGCGCCGGTTGCCCCGGCGCCAGCAAACCGCCGAAGCAGAGCGCACACGCGCCGGCAACGCCGGCGCGCAGAAACGCTCGCCGCGACACGTCAGACGTTTTCAGCGGGGGGCCTGTCGATCCTTCAGAGGCTTTCAGTTCTGTGCCTGATACGGAACCCGGTCTCTGATCTTTCATACACCTTCGCTCCTCAGAAACAACCGTCACTCCCCTCTTCCGCAGACCAGAAGCTGTGCACACGCCGTCCCGTTGGCCAGCGCCGCGAGCAGGCAGCAGGCGATGATCCCCAGAACCGGCGCTACGGCAATTCCGGCCAGAGCCGCGCCGAGACAGGCGCCGAAAAGCTCAACGCTGTAGACCGTTCCCGTTGCACGCTCCACGTTCAAGTCTAACCGCAGGTAGCATGCGGCCGCAAGTGGAAAATCTGCGCCGTTGAGTGCGCCGGCAGCGAAGGTAATGATCGCAAATAACGCAAACACTCCTGCGGCGGACTGCAACGCGGCGGCGTGCGGCAGTGCCACCGCGACACCTAATGCCAGCAGCGCAACGGCCCCCTGCATCGCCGTCAGCATCCCGAGACGCGCCTTATCGCGCACCAGGCGCTGCACAACGGTGGTTCCGGTAGCCAGGCCTGCCATAAACAGCGCCACAATGAGTCCGACCATCTCGTATACAAACCCGTAGATGCTCTGAAACGCCAGCAACAACGCAACTTGCAGCGCCATGGTCGACATCCCCGTTGTGAAGACCGCGCTCAGGACGGCGAATTTGCGTGGTGGCGCTGAGAAGACGCGTAGCGTGAACGTCAGCAGCAATACAATCGCCATCGGCGGAAAAATCCACCACGGCTCGATAGCGGCAACCCGGCGCAGGATTGCCCCGCGATCACCGCGTGCCAGAACGTTCCAGAAGATCAGCGTATGGTAGTAGCCGATCGGGCGGAAGTCGCTGTTGATGAAGAACCGTTCATTGGCCGCCGGAAGCTCCTCCTCCGCGGCAGCCATCTCTGCTATCGACGGCAACAGCAACGGAGCAGACTCGGGCGCCGTACGGTGTGCGTCCGCCTCGCGGCCGTGATGGCGTAGAATCCAGTTCACGCGCTGCAAGAGTTCCGGCTCAAACAGCACGGTGAAGTGTGCGGCAGAAAAAGCCGGGCTCGCCACCCCCGCGTCGCGGTAACGCTGGATCAGGGTGAAGATGTCACTGGTAAGCTGACCCTGTCGTACGGCGGCAATGTAAACCAGCGACCGCTCTCCAACCGGCAAGACGTCGGGGAAGGTACGGCGCAAGGTGTGATAGATTGTGGCGTTGCGGTTGGCAACCGCCGAGCCGCGCAGATCGGCCGTTGACGTGGCACTGATGACCAGCACGCCGTCTTCGGTCAACCGCTCACGCGCCTCGCTGAAGAACTCCACGGTGTAGAAGCGGTTGAGGACCGCCGTGGCCGGATCGGGAACGTCTACCACGATCACGTCGTAGCGGCGGCCGTCGGTGCGAACAGCGTCGGAGCCTGCAACGTCGGCGCGGTCAGCGTCGGCGCGGCCGGCACTGTCCTTGACAAAGATCCGCCCGTCGGCGTGAATCAGTCGCACCCGCGGATCGTCAAGCGCCGCACGTGTGCCCTCGCCCAGGTAGGGTAACGCCGTGTCCACAAGGATGTCGTCGAGCTCAACGTAATCGATGCGTTCAACCGGGTAACGGCTGATTTCGCGCAGCGTCACGCGCAGCCCGCCCCCGATCAAGAGAACGCTGCGCGGCGCGGGGTGCTGCGTCATCGAAAGATGCGCCAGCGTCACCGCCTCCTGTTCTTCTAAGCCTACCGCGCGGTCGTGCCGGCCATCCGCAACGAGCCGATCATCCGTAAGTGAAGTTGAGAAAAGCAGATTTCCACTCTGAAAAAAACTCACCTGGTCGTCGCGCTGCAGCACCGCGATCGAACCGTAGCGCGACTGGCGCGTTTCGAGCAGTTCGTAGGCCGGCGCCTGAAGGCTCCATTGCAGTCGCGACGTGTGCTCTTCGAGCGGTCCTCCGGCCAACAGAGCGACCAGCGCCGGCACCCCGAGCGAGAGCGCCAGCAGCGGGCCTCGGCGCCGAACGGCTGAGGCGCCGACGACGACGGTGCCGTCAGTGTCGACGGTGTCGTCAGGGGCGCCTGTGGCGCCTGGGGCACCGCTCGGCGGAACGGCGCCCGTGGCGCTGTCCGAGGCGATGACCAGCCCGATCAGCAGAAGCGCTCCACACAGCACGAGCAGTGGCAGTGACGCAACGGAGTGCACCAGCAGCAGCGTAAAGACCAGGCCGCCGAGCGCGTTGCCCACCGCTTCGCCGATGTAGGTGTCGGCGGCGCCGGTGGTATCGGCCGCACCCAGACGGTGCCGCCGCAACCGCGCCAGCAGCACGAAGTAGCCGCCCAGCAGAAGACCCACCGGAGCCATCACCACCAGGCACGTGATGCTCATATCCAGAACGGAGAGATACGCTCCCGGCGGAAGGTCAAAGAAAACGCGGCTCACCCGGATCAGGGCTACCGAAGACGGAAGGACTACCAGCAGCGCAACGGCGTAGACGGCGAGCACTCGCCGAACCTCGCTTGTGCGATTGGCTACGGCAGCGCCTACGCGACTGCCGATCCCCACCCAGATCATCCACGCGGCAAAGACGATACCCAGCGAGAACTCGTTGCCGTGGAATACCATGAGCAGTTCGCGCAGCAGTACCACCTGTGCGATCTGACAGGTCGCTCCGTAGCCGAGAACCGTGTACAGGTCCGATCGAGTCTCCAGTTGCACCACGCGCTCCATGGGTATGTATGGGAAAACTGTAACCGGTGTATGAACTGCGGTCAACTGCGCAGGCAACCGGGCAGGCGCTACCTCGATCAGTTTTCGAAGACGATCTCGACGACCTCGCGGGTTACCGGCCCCCAGACCGGTATGATGTGCTGCTCGGAGAGCAGGCGCTTGCGGTAGCGGCGCGGAGCGATACCTTCAGTCAGCACGCGCGCGTAGTTCCGCTCGAAAACGATGTCGGTGAAGTAGCTCTCGTCGTACATGGCGATTCGCACTGTGGTCGATTGGCCGGAGAGGGAAGCATTGATCGGAATATCAAATGAGTAGCGGAGAAACCCCTCTTCGGTGATGGACGCTCTGAAGCGTTCTACCTGTTCTACCGGGATCTTCCTTCCGTTTATCTCGAGTGACGTGAAATAGCTGTAATGGCGCAGGTTATCAAAGGCGTTGCGACGGATGGCTTCGATCTGCCGGTCGGTAAACGTGCCGTTGGAGACCGGGCCAAAGTCAAGCACGATCATCTCACTGAAGAACGGGTCGAAGGTCCAGTGTGCGCGCACCGCCGCGATACGTGAATCGTCGACTCGCACCTCGACGAAGCCGTCGATCCAGACGTGCGGATGCGCTGCAAGCGAAGCAAACGCAGCGACCAGCAGCGCGACCGCGACGGCGGGCTTCTTCAGCCGGAGGATCGTGAACTCCGTGAACGCTCTCGCAATCAAACCAGCACCATCAGGGTGACGGCCCCCACCAGAAGAATCATGAAGCTTCCGGCGAGTTCTACGCCGGCGTGCAACAGGTGTCCGGTGCGTTTTTCGAGAAGCGCCAGCACTCTTTCCTTGACGAAGATGGTCAGCACGGCAAGCCCGGCCAGTGCGATGCCAAGCCCCGCAGAGAGTGCCACCACCGCGGCTATTCCCAGGGCAACCGCGTTGACCGATACCGCAAACAGCAGCAGTGCGGTGGTAATCGGACACGGTATGATCCCGGTTGAAAGCACCACTGCAATCCAGCGCATATTGCCTCCGGACGTGGCCCCTTCAAGCGAGCTGCCCTGCGGCGTGTGCGCCTCAGGGATCCGCGCGGCTGTGTGACAACAGGCGCCGTTTCCCCGCCGATGATGCAGAATTTCGCGTCCAGCAAGCACGCAGAAGACCACCCCGATAGCCAGCAGCAGTAGTGAGCTCACTACCTGGGTTGCATGACTGATGCGGGCGATGGTGGAGCCAAGTGAGATCTCAACCAGTGAGACGGTGACAAATACAATCAGCGCCGCCGAAATTGCGTGCATCAGGGCAAAGAGAAACCCCAGGGCAATCCCATGACCAACGCGGGCTCGGTCGGCAATGCAGTACGAGACCAGCACGCTCTTGCGATGTCCGGGAAGGATCGCGTGCAGCACGCCAAAAAGAAAGGCAAAGCCCAGCACGCCGAACCAGCTACCAGGATTTAATCCATCCTGCGAGACGGCGCGAAGCGTTGTTGCCAGCCTGTGATTCAGGTCCCGCTGCCAGCCGGCGATCGCCCGTGCGGCGTCCGCGGTGATTCTGCCGACAGCTGAAGGCCTGCGCGGCTGGGCGGGTGCGGGAGGCTGCTCCGCATCCTCGGCCCGGCCGTCATCGGAGAGAGGCGGCTGCAGATCACCCGGCGGGCGGTCAAAGAACGGGTTGGGCTGCGCGGACGCAGCCGTGTACACAAGCAACATGCACAAAATAGCAAACAGAAAACGCCGAAGTCTCACCCGGTTACCGTACTATTTCTCTATACCCACGGTCAACAAACCCGGAGGCCGGACGCGTACGGGTCGGGCCCGGTGCGGTCCGGAGAAGCAGGCTGCTTGAACGCTTGACATACCCTACTGGGGTATTCTATATTCAGTACAACGGCCCGGCAAAGTGCGGGCCGGGGAGGTACCAGATGCAGAACAGTGGCAGCGGAACCAGGATTCCCAGCCAGAACATAGAGACGCTCGACCCGACCCGGTTTCAGGACCGGCCGCCGCGGCGCGACGCAGGCGCCAACGGTGATCCGGGCGCCGACGAGCACGGAAGCGCCGGCACCGACGGCAACGGCGAACTCACCTCGATCACGCTGGCGGTAGACGGCATGAGCTGCGCCAGCTGTGCGGCTTCGGTGGAGACTACGCTCAAGGCAACCACGGGGGTTGAATCGGCCAGCGTGAACTTCGCTGCCGAGAAGGTTTCGATCCGCTTCAACCCGGCACAGATCAGGCTGTCACAGCTCAAGGATGCGGTCAAGAGCGTCGGATACGAGCTGCGCGATTCCGATGCGTCGGCCGATGAAGACGCCGATCTCGCCCGCGTGGCTGCGGCCAGGCGTCGCCTGATCGTTGCCGCGGCACTGGCGTCATCGGTGATGGCGCTGATGATGATTCACATGTTTGTGGTGTCGATCCCCGGCTATCTTGCCTGGGTGGCAATGCTCGGGGCGCC
>PWMO01000270.1 GCA_003558175.1 Spirochaetaceae bacterium | reverse complement strand
GGCTCGCCCGACCGTCGGGTCTCCGGCGGATCCCCGTTCCGCCGCTGGGCCCGATTCTTCCGCGTCATGAGCCTGGTCTCCGCAACCGGCGGGAGGACTCCCGCACGATGTAAGCGCGTCGTGCAGACGGCGGGCCACGGCGTGTGGACCGAACCGCTCGGCAAGCGCCTCCCGGCGCGGCGTGCACCGGCTTCCGGCAAGCTGGAGCGCGTTGGTCACCAGACCGGCGTTAAGACTCAAGACCTCCTTTCTGAACCCATCGTCACCACCGATGCGCCGCAGCACGTTGCGTTGCGTATCGACCGCCAGATAGGAAAAATCGATTGTCGCCCCACCGAGGAGTGACTCCAGCTGCGCCTCCACTCGTTCTACGAGATCGGCGCCCAATCCGGCTTCCATTCTCTTTATCTGTCGCTGATACGCGGACCGCAAATCTTCCCGGACGCCGTTGCCGCTATTGGCGGTCCCGTTGCCGCCGGAAATCTCGACCGGAACCTGCAGTGCGTCGTACAGGCAGGCGGGGTAGTCGTGAAAGAGATCGACCGAACCGCAGAGCGTGTCCAGCTCGCGGGCCACGAGCGGGCGGCCCCAGCAGAGGGGGTCGAAGAAAGCGTATCCAAATCCCTCCTGAACCGAGGTGGAGACCACCAGGTCGGCAGCCAGCGCCAGTTGGTCAAAGGAGGGCGCCTGCCATTCCCCCACGCCGAAGTACCCGCGGATGTCGCCGGCGTCAAAGACCGCCTCAACCATGCGTGAATAGCCCTGCTCGGCCACCGATACACCGGGCAGCGTAACCACCAGGTTGCACGGCCGGTCCTCTTGATGTTCGAGCAGGCGGGCGAGCAGGCCTGCTTCGAGCACGTTCTTGCGACGGATGCAACGCACCGGGTAGAAGAGCAGCCGCCCGTCGGGAGTCCCGCACAGACCTGTACCACCTGCCCCCGTCGCACGGCGCGGCCCACTCGCACCGACCGGGCCGGCCGACCTGGCCGGATCTGCACCGCCCGGCCGGCCCCCGCTGCCGGCGCGCTCCGCGTGCAAGCGGCCGAGTACCCGTGTGGCGGAAGGCTCATCCGACGGCTCTGCCGGCCCGGCCGAGGTCACAACCGGATTGGGGATGAGCCAGGCGCGACAATCGTCGATTCCAGCTACGGAAAGCAGCGATCGGTCACGCTGGTTAATGGCGGCGTACGAGACCGACGATGCGGTGGGGTAGAGGTCGTAGCCGCACGCCTGATGCAGGCGAGCGAGGTTCTCGTAGCGGCCACACTCGGGGAAATCGTGAATATGCAGCAGCATACGCTGTCGGCCGCTCGCCGCAATTTCGAGCAACGCCCGGGTGAACGCGGGATTCTTGCCCAGATGGTAGTTGTGCACCCACCAGACGGTGTCGTGACCGTGGTAGCGCTGCAGCAGCGCGTGCCGAACTCCGCGTGCTTGCTCCCGGCACCGGGCAGCGGATGTATCGTGTTCGTGATAGCCGATCTCCGGCAGTATCTCGATACGCAAGCGCTCGTCCGCCAGAACTTCAACTACATGGCGGGCGTTGTCGCCGCTTCCGGAGACGATGATCACTTCTTCGAGATCCGGACTCACCTCGAGCAACGCCGCCAGTGCCCGCGTAATGACACCGGTTACGCCGCCGGGATTCAGGTGGTAATGGAAAACAACGACCCGCATTGCCATCCTCCTGCCCTTGTTCCATCATACAGCACTTTCGCCGCGCCGTGGTGAGCGAAACTTGCCAAAGCGCGGCGAATGGCCTACAGTCATCCTATGAACGCCGCAATCGCCGAGCTGGTTCACGGCATCTATCCGGACGAGCGCGCGAACCGCTGCATGGAGCTTCTGACGGAGCTGCTGGACAGGTACCGGGACCGTGTTACGCGTCCGGCGGGAGCCGATGCGTCACCGGTCACTTCGGAGGGGGGTAGCACCGGACTTCCGCTCGACGAGGCGGACTCAATTGTGATTACCTATGGGGATCAGTTTCGCGGGCCCGACGGTCCGCCGCTCGCCTATCTCGACCGGTTCCTGCGCGAGGAGCTCGACGGTTACGCCACCGGAGTCCATATCCTTCCGTTCTCGCCCTATTCATCAGACGACGGTTTCTCGGTAATCGACTACCGTGAAATCAATCCCGATCTCGGCGGATGGGACGAGGTGACCGCTATTGCCGGCGAGTTCAGGTTGATGGCGGACCTGGTGCTGAATCATTGCTCGGCCCGCAGCGACTGGTTTCAGGCCTATCTGGAAGGCCGCGAGCCCTATGACCGGTACTTTATCAGCGTGCCGCCGGGAACGGATACCAGCAGCGTGGCCCGGCCGCGCTCACTGCCGCTCTTGACGCCGTTCCAGACCGCCTCCGGCGAGAAGCTCGTCTGGACTACCTTCAGCGCCGACCAGGTAGATCTCAACTTTGCCGAGCCGGCGGTGTTGCTGGAGATGCTCGATATTCTGCTGCTGTACGTTGCAAAGGGCGCGCAGCTGATTCGGCTGGATGCAATTGCCTACCTGTGGAAGGAGCTGGGCACCGCGTGCCTGCACCATCCAAACACCCATCGCGTGGTGCAGCTGTTTCGTGCCGTTCTTGACGAGATTGCACCGTGGGTGATCATGATCACCGAGACCAACGTCCCGCACAAAGAGAACATCAGCTACTTTGGTGACGGCCGCAACGAAGCGCACATGGTCTACAACTTCTCGCTGCCGCCGCTCACGCTCGATGCGCTGCTGCGCGAAGACACCGCGCATCTGCAGCGCTGGGCGCGCGGTCTGCCTGCACCGTCGCGTCACACCACGTTCTTCAATTTTCTTGCTTCGCACGACGGCATCGGGCTGCTTCCGACCCACGGCATCCTGTCCGAGAACGAGCGGCTGAACCTGATTGAGACGGTGCAGCAGCGCGGCGGCCGGTTCTCGTT
>PWMO01000118.1 GCA_003558175.1 Spirochaetaceae bacterium | reverse complement strand
TGCAGCGTTCACGGATAATGTTACCGAACGGTCGTTAACATAGATGAATGTACAACAATTGCGGCACAGCATCAAGCGAATTCGGCAGGCCTGGCGCAGTTTCAGAAGAATTCGTAGCGGCGGAGTTCGTCTACGATAACCTTGATCTGGACGGAGGCCTTGTAGGCGCCGGAATCGATCCACACCCGCGGCGGCGCCGTCAAAATGAGCCTGCCGCGGGCGCTGTGCGGCTTGTTGCGCGTCACACCGCGCAGGTGCTCTCGCAGCGCAAGGCGGATCGCGTCTTCAACCGCACTTCGTTTCTGCTCGACTCCCGGACGCAGCGGAGCCTCGCCTGAGCCCGCCGCGCGCGGGATCGCCCGGCTCTGCCATCCGTGGACCCAGGCGGCCTGATGCTCGGCCATGCGGTACTGCAGCTGCACGTAGTAGCGCTTGTCGGCGTGGCGCACATTCAGAACCGACAGAGCGGGATCGCCCCACGGTAGCTCGGCGTGCAGCTCAAGGTCAAACTGCTCCGCCACACCGCGCGCCCGATCGAACGGACGGTAGTGAAACCGGTATCCGTAGATCATACCGGAGAACGTCCAGCGCGCTTCGTCCAGGATGCGGCGCAGCGCCTCGTCGCGCCGCAACGGATACTCAACCTCGGTGCGAATCGTCGGCTCGCGCTCGGCCCAGAACTCGGCGACCAACCGGTTCTCGGCGGCCGCAAGGTGTTGCGCCGACAACGGGCCCACGATGATCCAGGCGAGACAAACGACGATGTGAATGAAGGGACGGCGGGAGCTACCCACGCGGTGTGAACGGGTGACCGACATATCGCTCTCTGCTTTTGAGTATCGGCCGGGAGGGAGCGTCGGCGAAGGAGAAATACCGGTCGGCCGACCTGTCAGCGGCGCAGATCGTCCAGAAAGACCCGGACGGGATTGATCCCGAGACGGATTACGAAGTAGAAGAACGCGAACAGAAAACCGGCCAGGTGCGTCAGGTGAGCCACGTTGCCGCCGCGCCCGGAAAGCTGCGAGGTTAACTCGATTACCGTGTAGCCGATTACCAGGATCGGCGCCCGAATGGGCACGATGCCGAACAGGTAGATGATGGCCGTGGGAAACAGCGCCGCAAACGCCAACAGCACGCCGAAGATCGCCCCTGATGCGCCGACCAGAAAGACCATGAGGTTTCCGCCCATCCAGTAGAACGCCAGCGAGAACAGCCCCGCAAGCGTACCCACCACCAGGTAAAAAGTCAGAAACTCCCAGCTGCCGAGCCGCTGCTCAACCGCCGTGCCGAAGAAGAACAGGCCGATCATGTTGAAAAAGATGTGCGACATGCCGCCGTGAACGAACATGTAGGTGAACACCTGCCACCAGTAGTTCTCGCGCATCACCAGGTAGGGGTTCATCGCCAGGTACGCCACAATTCCCGGATACATGGTGGTCACGAAGTAAACCAGAAAGTTGACGCCAATCAGGATGAACGCGATGTTGTATTCCCGATAGCGAAACGGTCTTCTCAGCACTGATCGATTCTGCACTTCCACAATGTACGGACAATCCCGGTGGCGGTCAAGGCGCGGCCGAGCGTCACGGCGGAAGCCAGCGGTTCAGCACCTCCGCCAGCGCGCGCGGCGTTACCGGCTTGGCGAGGTAATCGTTCATCCCGGCTTCCAGGCACGCCTGGCGGTCACCACTGATCGCGTGTGCGGTGAGTGCCACGATTGGAATTAACCGGTCTCTGACTGCCGAGTTCTCGGAGCGAATCGCACGCGTTGCTTCAATACCGTCCATGACCGGGGTCTGCACGTCCATCAGCACCAGGTCGTACAGACCCTGCTGAAGCGCGTCAACTGCCTCTTTCCCGTTGGTGACTGAGTCTACGGTGAACCCCATCCGCGACAGCATCCCAATCGCCACTTCGCGATTCATCGAGTTATCTTCCACCAGCAGCACCTTGCCGGTCCGGCCGGCGGTCAGACCGCGCAACGCACTCTCTCCCCGCCTCGCGTTGCCCGCAAAACGCCTGCTCTCACTCGAGTGCAGCACCCGAGTGATCGCGTCTTCAAGCTGCCGATGCCGCACCGGTTTGTCCAGCAGCAGCGCGAATCCGGCCGTCTTCAGCCGCGACGCATCAATCTGTGCGCCGACCGGCGCCAGCGCCACCAGGTCAACAGTAGCGGTGCGTGAGTCGCCTCTGATGCGGCGCGCCAGATCGGTGCATTCTTCGCCGGGAATGAGCGCATCCACAACCGCAACCTGATACGGCCGCCCCGCCTCGGCGGCCCTCGTCAGCAGCTCGATTGCCGCTGCAGCAACGCCGACGGTGCTGACCGTGACACCCCACGAGGCCAGGCGCGTTTCGAGCACCTGCCGGCAGACGGGGTTGTCGTCCACAACCAGTACGCGGGTATGCGCCGGAGCCGGAGGCCGGGTCACTCGCGTGCGGACGGGATCAGTCGGGCGCTTCAGTAACACGCTGCACTCGAAGCGCGATCCCAGTCCCACACCGCTGCTGACGGTGATGTCACCTCCCATCAGGCGAGCCAGTCTCCTCGCGATTGCCAGCCCCAGTCCTGCACCGCCGTGGCTCCGCGTAGTGGACGAGTCGATTTGGGTGAACTTCTCGAATATTGCGTCGAGCCTGTCGTTGGCAATGCCGATGCCGCTGTCGGTAACCGCAAAGCGGACCTCAACGCTATCCGGCGCCCGCTCCACGGTGGAAACTTCGAGCAGGATCTGACCCTTCTGCGTGAATTTCACCGCGTTGCCCAGCAGGTTCATCAGGATCTGCTGCAGCCGGTCCGGATCACCGCTGAGCGAAGCCTCGGTTCCGGGCTTGATGGCGCACGCCAGATCGAGCCCTTTTGAGTGCGCCCTTGCCCCGGCGGTTGCCGCGGCGTCGTCAACCAGCTGATACAGATCGAACCGC
>PWMO01000210.1 GCA_003558175.1 Spirochaetaceae bacterium | reverse complement strand
GGAGATTGTCCTGGGAGGCAGCCGTGCCCCGTCGGCGCTGATCGCCGTGTACGACGGGTTGGCGCGCGCGGTGGCCGAGGTCAGCCTGCTGCAGATGTTTGGAGGCGAAACGTACCCGCAGTTCAACCAGGGAAGCCGTGTCTACTTTACCGCGCACGGCGCCTACGCGACCGAGCCGCGCGTGGTCGGCGCCGTTGCAATCCATGACTGGGAGCTGCAGTGGCTCTTTGAGGACGATGTAACCCCCATCGGGCTATCGCCCGGCGCCGCGGGAAGCATCGCGGTATCGCATCGCGCCGCGGGACGTGATCGCGGCCGCGACCCTGACTCTCTCACCCGAACTCACGACTTCCTGCTGCTCGACTCGCTGGGGAACGTGGCACAGCGTACGCCGTTCACCGCACAAACCGAAGCGGGAAGCTTCGCGGACGGGCAGGCGTCGGGCATCACCATCACCAGCACTGACGGCAACGGCGATCAAGAAGCGTACGTGGTAGCAGTTGAGCGTATGTCGGAGCTGTACCGTGGCAGAGCCGAGTTGCACCTGACCGACCGCTCGGGCAGAAAGCTCGCTACCCTGAAGGGGCCGCCCGCTTCCGCGGTCAGCTACGGCTGGTACCCTGCCGCGCCCGGGGAGTTTCGCTATGCGGTGGTGTGGGCCGCCACCGGCGAGATCGTCCTGACCGATTCTGCGCTGCAGGTAGTCCGGCGTGGGCGGCACGAGGCGGTTGCGCCGTCCGCCCGCTGGAGCGTTCTGGAACAGATAGGCCGTTTTGCCGGAGACGGCCGGATGATGTTTCTGGTTCGTGACGATCGATACCTCACGCTGTTTGATGAAGATCTCAGCTCCGTCCGGCGCTGGACCTTTGCCAACCCCATTCAACGCGCCCGGTTCTTCGCCGGCCCCGACGGGGACGCGCGCCTGGCGGTACTGGACGGGGACTTCTATCTTCTCGCCCAGCCGCAATCCGATGACGGCGTGCCGTATAGCAGGTGGACGGAGCCCGACCGGCCGCCTCGCGTCGAGGCGCCGCAGGGAGACGCCTCACCGGGCTGGATCCAACGCGACCGGGTGGCCGCTCCACGCCGCGCCACGGTGACGATCCCCCGCGAGGCGCAAGCCGCCGGGGCTCCGCTGTTGAACCGCCGTGCCACGCGGACCGTTCCCAACGGTGCCCGCCTCGCCGGCGTGATTCGCAACGGCCGGACCGGCCGAGCGCTGGTGGTTGCGCATTCCGAGCTCGAGCGTGTCGAGTTCTTTGATGCCGATCTGCAACGAATGGGAGGTTGGCACGCACCGGGGCTGGATGCCGCAAGCGTAACTGCGGTGGGGGACATCACCGGTGACGGCCGCGATGAAGTATTCTACGCGCTGCAGGCCCCGCTGGCGGCATCCGTGCGTTCGCTGGAAGGTGAGCTGCTGTTCCACCGGCCCATCACCGGCGGGTTCGACAGTTTCTTGCGCTTCTCGCGCTGGGTAACCGACAGGATGCTCCTCACGGTGAACACCGGGTACCTGCTTGCTCCGCGCGGCCTCTACTTTGTTGACTTCGGGCAGCGCACCGTGACGGGGCATTACCCCATGGCCGGACGTCTGTTCAGCCCGACGGTTTCCATGCTGGACGGCAGGCTGCATCCCTCGCTGTTCACCCCCTCCAACCGGGCCGAGCTGCTGCATGACGACGGTTTTCTCGAACGCGATACCCATCTGTACGTACACGTGGTGGACACAGCCGGCGCAAAGCTGCCGCTTTCAGCTCCGCGGCCGGAACCCTATCACCGTGGCGCCATGACAACGTTTGTCTTCGACGGGTTTGGTACAACCGAGCCGACGGTGTACTACGCCGACCGCACCATCGCCGACTACTATCCCGGTGTCCCGCGCATCTACCGCTTCGAGGCTGACGACGGATCGCTCATTCCGCTGCTCGAGGGCCCTGCGGATACCGGGATCGTTTTTCCGGCGGGAGTGCTGCGACGCGGTCGGACGCTGCTCGCGCTTTCCTGGATGCATCCCGGCCGTCTTGATCTGGTCGACACCGCGTTCCGCCTCGTGCACCGCATCGATACCGCACCCTGGAACGTTGTATCGGAATGGTGCGTCGACATCACCGGCGACGGGAACAGCGAGCTGATGGCGCTCGGCCCGGAAGGACTCGCCATTCTGGACACCGAAGGGGAGGTCCTGCAAATCCTGAGTGGCGACGGCCGCGTGAGCGGAGTGGTTGTGGACGACGTGAGCGGGGACGGCCGCATGGAGGTTGTCGTTCTGCGCGGGAGTCTGCTGGAGGTCTATGGGTACTAAGCCGGCTGCTGCGTCCGCCGTGCTTCTCTGCTCTGTCTGGCTCTCCGTTCTTGGGGTCTGCGGATGCGCCCGCGGGGCCGGGCTCCCGCCGTGGCGCTATCCAGGCTATGATGCCAACCGTACCCATACCGTGGACGCCGCCTGGCCCGACAATCCCCGCATCCAATTGCTGGCGCGTTTTGCGGCGCCGGAGGCAAAACGGGCAGCCCCCGCCGAGCAGCGTGCCGCGCCGGTGCTGCTGTACGGTGACGTGGCCGGTCGCGGGAACCAGATCGTGCTGGCGGACGCAAACGAGGTTTCCGTGTACAGCGAACGCGGTCGCCGGATTGTGCGCGTGGTGCTCGATCGAACGGCGCTCGTCCCCGGCTTCCTGGACCATTTCCCGGGGCAGCGCAAGCTGTCGCTCTTCATAGGCGCCGCGGGCGCCGGCCCGCCCGAGCTGACGGTGGTGGACGGCGTTGGAAACGTTGTGGCTCGCCGGCCCGTCCCGGACCCGCAGGCCGATTACCGCGTCCTTGTTCCGGTATTCTCTACCGGCGACGCGGTCTACGCCGTCGCTCGCGAGAACTGGCCCACTTCGCCGCGCGGGCTGCTGCGTCTTGCGCTCCGCCCCGCCGCCGCGCCT